>DATDKN010000284.1:0-3351 GCA_036519995.1 Terrimicrobium sp.
TCCCAGAGCACCTTGCCGTTCCAGTCCGCTTCCAGGACCACGCCACCTTTGAATGGGAAGCGATTCAGAAAGTTGTCCTCTGAAGTGCGGCCGTTATAAAAAAGCGTGCCGTGCTCGGTGAGATAGCCGGACAAACCGGGCGGGTACGGTGTGTTCCAGGTGTGGGCGACCTCGCCCTGCAGGTCGATAAGATACACGTTCCTGTTTTGGACGAAGTGCGGAGCAAATAGCGTAAATCCCGGAAAGGCGCGCTCTGGCTCGAACGCGCGCAATCCAACGCCCCGTCGTTTGAGGGTGTTCTGCTCGATCGCGGTCATGAGTTGGTTACCTCCGATGACAATACTCGCAGCCAGCGTGGCAAAGCCGGCGAGCAGCGCACGTCGTTGCAGAAACCAGGTGGATGATCGATCATCGGAATCCCTCCATTCCAAATGTCAGCAACCGCAAAAGGCCCGCGGCTTCACTCCAGCTTCTGAATGTTCTGAGCGGGTACGGCCGATATCGCGAAGCAAGCGCTCGTCGAGCCGGGCTAGCGTTTTTTGCTCTCGCCTGCGGTCAATCCACGCACCGACGGCGGCCACCAGAATGAGAAACGCAGATTGGATGGACGTTCTCCGGGCGGACGCGTCCCAACTGTGGCTCGTTTCAGAAAGGGCCGCCCTGAGTGCGGGATCGTGCCGCATGCCCTTTGACATCAGACGCTCATATTCCCGATGAGCCGCAAGGCCTTCACAGAATGCATCGAGCAGGCAGTGCAGCATTTCAGTTCTTACTGCTCAAAATCGCCGTTGGGCTTGCCCTGCCGGACCATTTCCTGGCAGTAGGCGTAAAGGGTGTCGTAGACGATCCATTCCGCGGCATTGACGGCGTGATCGTCCTTGTACCCGAGATGCCGAAAGCCTTCGGCGATTGCTTCCAAGCCAGGCCCTTCCGGCTGGTGATAAAGCGTGTTGTCCGTATCGGCGCCGTTGACGATCTTTCCAAGCAGCACGAGCGCTGGATTGCTCGCAAGATCGTATTTTTTCAGGATCGCTTCGAACGAGCACTCCCTTCCGTGGTGACCCAGCTCGACGTCCTTTACATCGTACGGAATGGCGCCGAGGCGTTTCGCTTCCTCCATCACCTTGTCGGGCGGAACGAAAACGAACTCGGCGTCCTGGTCGACGAATTTCTTGATAAGCCAAGGGCAAGCGACTCGATCTACCTTGACGCGCTCACGAGTGATCCACTTCATTCCGTTCCTCCTAAGTAAACGAAAGCGGCCTGCAATAACCCTAGCCTGCCCAATCAGTATTTGGGTCGATGCGAAACCGCCCATTCCCGCGCATGCTCGATAGGAGCGTGCGGCGGCAAGGCAGCACGAAACCGTCGGACGGTGGGCAAGGCCTCCATCCGCTCCCGCCATCGGCAGAAGGCCGGATATTTTTTATACATGCGCTTGCCCTCCTCGGTCAGGCCGAACGCATAGGTGCTCGGAAGGAGATAGAAGTCAGCAAGCGTGAGCTCGAAGCCCAACAGATAACCCCGCCCGTCTCGGAGTTCGTTCTCTAAGACTTGAAGACCTACTTCGATCTTCGGCAGTGCGTGGGCGACCACCTTCTCGTCGGATGCGATGCCGAGTTCGGGAAAGACGCGCCGTTCGTGCGACACGTGATAGATCATGTACGGGTAGTAGTAGGAATTGACCGCGCTGATCCACTGGTCCACGCGCGCACACTCCCGTGGGCTTGCCGGGCGCAGGACGACGTTATCGAACTTCTCTTCAACATAGTTCACGATGGCGCTTGTCTCGTACACGGTGAAATCGCCGTGCTGGAGGATCGGCACGCGATTGAAGGGATGCAGCGCCAAGTGAGTTGGTTTGCCCATCTCCGGTTCGAGGTCGCGGAAGGTGTAGGTGACGTTCTTGTGAGTGAGCACCAGTCGTACGATTTGAACAAAAGTGCTGCGTGGGAATCCGAATACAATCGGATCAGACATCTCGACATCTCTTTCTCCTGATATGGCGCTTTTGGCCTCCGCCTGATGACAGCCAAGCCGACTTATGGCATGATGATACATATGTTGCAAGAGATTTGTTGGATTGATACAGTGCGAATAGAAGTCGAGCCGCTGGAGTGAAGCAAGCTCCTGAGCGGAGGAGATATTTTTGAAGATGCGAAGAGACCGGACGCACTCGGTCTCGGGGATGAACCGAGGGAGGCAAGGCAACAGGCGCGGCGGCTGGACCTTAGTTTGGATGCTGAAGAATTGGAGATCGAGGGATCGTCACCAAGCTCGACCGATTTTTTCTGGCACCCATTGATGCACGACGGCAGTGCCTAGCACTTGCATGTGTTCAACGGGAGACAAGCGGGGCATCCCCCCGCAAACACGCCATTGCGCTCCGGATTGGCCCGGAATTCGCGCTTGATACATGTGTTGCATTTTATTTTCGCCTCCTGGTACAGTAGACAGGCATGAAAGTCGATCCACCTAGGGTGCTCGCTCACAGCTGGCTGCTGCTTATTCATCAACTGCCGGCTAAGCCTGCCTATCTGCGGGTGAAGATCGGGCGTCGCCTACAGGGCATCGGCGCCGTCGCCGTAAAGAATGCCGTGCACGCGCTGCCGATGAACGAGGATACGCAAGAGGATTTCGAATGGCTGCTGCGCGAAATCAGGGAGGGAGGGGGCGAGGCATTCGTCTGCGAGGGCCGCTTGATCGACGGCCTCTCCGACGAGGAGGTGCGCGCGCTGTTCGACCGGGCGCGTGACGCCGATTACGCGGAACTGGTCAAGGAGGCAAATGTCATCACGAAGACTTTACGCCGCAAGGCAAGCGCCGGGGCGGCTACCGAGCTTCGTGTGCAGGTGGCTCGATTGCGCAAACGACTTGCCGAGATTGCCGCAATCGATTTCTTCGGCGCCATTGGGCGCGAAACGGCGGAAGAGTTGCTCAGAGGCCTTGAAGCTCAGTTGGACAAGGACGAACCAGTGGCAAGCAAGGCAAAAGCGGAGCCCAGTCTCGCGGAAACACTTCGCAACCGGACGTGGGTGACCCGCGAGGGCGTATATGCAGATCGAATCGCTAGCGCCTGGCTGATTCGCCGCTTCATCGACGCTGAAGCACGCTTCAAGTTCGTTTCGGGCAAAGGCTATCGGCCGCACGAGGGCGAACTGCGCTTCGACATGTTCGAGGCCGAGTTTACCCACGAAGGTGACAAGTGCACTTTCGAAGTCCTGGTGGAGCGCGCCGACCTCAGGGACACCGCGCTGCGCGCGATCGCCGAGATCATTCACGATATCGATCTCAAGGATGACAAGTTCGGTCGCACCGAAGTTGCCGGCATCAGAACACTGATCGACGGCA
>DATDKN010000285.1:0-8347 GCA_036519995.1 Terrimicrobium sp.
GACGAAAGCGGTGGAGTCGGCGACGGCGCCAAAGACCCCACCTTGCATCTTGACCATTTTCAAGGCCGCCGCATGGTTGCCTGGGTCGGTGGCGGCGGTGCAATCCGAGAGGATGAGGCATTCGTAACCACGATCATTTGCTTCTCGCATGGTCGTATGGACGCAAACGTCTGTGGTGATGCCGCAGAGGACTATGTTCCGGATGCCCTTTCGCCGGAGGAGCATGTCGAGATCGGTCCCGTAGAATGACCCCTTGCCTGGCTTGTCGATGATGCTTTCTCCAGGAAGTGGTGCCAGATCGGGAATGATCTCCCAGCCGGGTTCGCCCCGGGTCAGGATTCGCCCACATGGTCCGGGATCACCGATGCCGGCTCCGATCCGCCTGCTGCGCCACTGCTTGTTAGCCGGGAGGTCGGAAAGATCGGGTCGATGACCTTCGCGCGTGTGGAAAATTTGAAACGATTTCGCGCGCGCCGCTTCAAGGACGCGCTTGATCGGCTCGATGGGCGCCTGGGTAAGGGAAAGATCATAACCCATCGCGTCTACGTATCCTCCCTTCCCACAGAAGTCGGTTTGCATGTCGATGACGAGCACGGCCGTAATGTCTGGACGCAAATCGCCGTCATACGGCCACGGGTAAGGATCGGATTCAACATACCGAGAGTTGCTCGTGTGGTTCGTGGATAATTTGGTTTGCATCAAGGTAGAGGGACAAACGTGCGGGTCTGCGCCGCAGTTCCCGTGCCAGATTTAACGGAGTGAGTAAGGGCCTAAAAATTAGGGAATTACGTGGATTGAATCTGAGAGATGGGATTTCTGCTGCCTCAAATGGAACAGCAAGGGTGTGCAAAATTTTTCCACCGACGGTGCGTGCTTCGGTGGAAGCGAAAGCAATTCCGGTGAAATCTTACGAACTCGCGTTGCCGGGCTTGCCAGCGTAGACGGAGGGTTTGAAGTCGCGGGTTGAATAGAGCTCCCTCTCGGGCTACGTGTGCCTATGACTGCAGCAAGTCATTGTCGTGGCTCTACAATGTTGTTCGAGCATTGCGAGCTCGTCTTCGCGTCGAAAACGGGAGAAACGAACACCAGCGTGATGCAGCTCCCGAGCCTTTCCGTGATGACCTGCATGACCAACGGTCTGGCGCATATCCGCCCATTTGTAGAGTAGGAGTAGATCATGTGCAGCGTGAGTTTCCTTCCTCGTGAAGATGGCTTCGTCCTGGCAATGAATCGGGACGAACTTATCTCGCGCGTTCCCGCGCTGCCCCCAAGCGTGCACCACCGTGGCGACTTGGCAGTGCTTTGTCCGAGCGAACCGAGCGGCGGAACATGGATAGGAGTTAACAGCGCGGGTCTGGCTTTTTCGCTCCTCAATTGGCACTCGCAGCCCGATCGCACCGGGGAGGATTTGATCAGTCGTGGGGAAGTAGTTCGCGCTCTTCTCTCTGGCCGTAGCTCCAGCGCGGCCGCCGCGATTTTAAAAGAACTTCCCCTCAGACGGATGAAGCCCTTCCGGTTAATTGCCGTAAGTCCGCCCGAACGCTTACTCACCGAGTGGCGTTTCGGCAGTGAGGTCCTCACTTCCAAGGTATATCCGTGGCAGCGCCACCACTGGTTTTCTTCGGGATTCGACGAAGCCAAAGCAATTCAGGTCCGACGAGGAGTCTGCGCACAATTCCCTGGCGATCTGGAGGATCTGGCGACTCTAAGGAAACTGCACGCCAGTCATTTACCGATCGCGGGGCCGTTCTCGCTCTGCATGCATCGTGAGGATGCCGCGACTGTTAGTTACACCGAGATAACTGTTCGTGACCACACGGCGTCCATGTCTTATATTTCTGGATCGCCGTGTTCTCCGGCGGCGCGATTCCGCGAAGTCCTGAGTCTCCAGCCGTCAGCCATTCAGGACGGGTGCGCTGTCTGATCTGGGAAGGGCCCGCCAGCTCTCATTCAGGGATGCTGTGTGCGCGACAACGCCAGCCCTGCGAGTCAAGGCGAGGCCTTTAGTTCCTTTCTCGCGATATTTTGCATCATGGCAGCGACGACCAGGAATGCTGCGAGCGAGAGACCTAAGAGAAAGAGGAATGCACAGGAGTATCCGTGCATAAACGCGCTCCGAAAGAGCGGCCCAACGCTCTTGGCGATGGCACTCGGAAACTCGCCGATAATGCGCTGGGCTTCATTCGAATCGCTTAACAAACTCCTTATCAGATCTTGTTGGGCCTGGGTTAAATGGATATCTGACGCGGCGAGGCCCTTCATCAAGGACGTTCGTTCTGCATGTCGAAAAATGGTCCCTGCAATGGCAAGACCGATGGAACCACCGAGGTTTTGAACCGTCCAGAGCGCTCCCGAAGCCGTTCCAGCTAGGGTGCGAGGGAGAGAGGAGATCGCGGAGAAGGCCGCCGAGCTCAAGATCAGCCCCCAACCAAGTCCGACAAAGACGAACGCCGTGAGTATATGGAATAACGAGCTATTGTCCCGTAGCATCGATTGAACGAGCGCCGATACTGCCAGGCACACGATGCCGAGGAGAACCGGCAGCTTGGCGCCCTGAGTGTCAACGATCCTTCCAGCGATCGGTGCGACAATCACAATCAACACCGTGATAGGGAGCATGAGAAACCCGATCGCATATGGCTCCTGGCCTACGATGCTCCGCAGATATAGAGGCATGAGGAAGAACGCCGAATAGGCGAAGGCCATCAGCGTGAAGTTCGCGCAGGCGCCCGAAAGAAACCCTCGGTTAGCAAACAATGCCAGGTTCAGTATCGGTGACTTAACGTTCCACTCGACAACATAAAGGCAGCCGAGAGAAATGATGGCGACGAGAGCTAGAGCGATTGTCGGCCGTGAGGTCCATCCCCATTCCGGAGCTTGGACTACGGCAGTGACCAAAGAACCAATGCCAGCGATCATCAAGAGAAAGCCGGCCCAGTCGACCCGCTGTTCCGTGTCGCTTCTTACGACGTCCTTGACGCTCATCGAGCAGAGCACGAAAGCGATCGCCACGATCGGGATGTTGACAAAGAATATCCATCTCCAGGAGAGGACGCTCGTCAAAAGACCGCCCACAACCGGCCCGATGGCTAATCCCACGCCGGTTACACTCGTCCAGATACCAATCGCGCGACCCTGCTCGCTGGGAGCCACCGTATGAGAGACAAGCGCCAGGGAAGAGGGGACGATCATTGTGATGGCAAATCCCTGAAAAGCCCGAGCTGCGATCAAGGTTGGACCATTCGGCGCCAGACCTGCGAGAAGTGAGGCGGCCGCGAAACACGCCAGACCGGTGTAGAGGAGCACCCGTCTGCCAAAGATGTCACCGAAGCGCCCCATGTTTACCATGAAAATGCAGAGAGCCAGCACGAAGATATTCATGACCCACTGCAGCTGCACAAAACTTAGGGTAAGGTCTCGCTGAATGGAGGGAAGCGCGGTGTTGACGATCGCAAAATCCAAATAGGCGACAAAAGCGCTCAAGCTCAAGCCGGCAAGTGCCAGGCGTTTTCGGGTTGTCTCAGGCATGCTCATTAGCCACCGCGTCGCTTCCGCTGGGGAGCTGCACGCTTAGCGGCTTAGCCGGGTCGCTGTCAAGCGCGATGGCATGCCGGAGGGGCGGGACAGCCTAGCTTCAATGGGCAGCGAGGTTGTCTTAGAGCTTCGTCGCGACCAGGTGTTGTCCGGCGGGGCCGCCGGACAATTACACGCGAGGACCCGTGTGCTCCTCAAGCCACGCGATGGAGGCTTTTCCTTATGAAACAAAACGACTCTCCACCACGCGTTTTCGAGCGGCGGCGGCGTGAGAAACGGTCTGGTCACCGTACGCAGCCATAAGTAGATTCAGACCTGTGACAGCGGAAGAGCTCGAGAAAATAGTCAGTCCAGCCTCTGTCCTCATGAGCCTCAGGGCATCGACCTTTGACGAGTGCCTAACTGCTTTCGCTCCGGTCATTCAGACGCACCCGGCCGTCTCTGAGCCAGGTGTCTTCATCGACAGCGTGCGCGCGCGCGAGGCAGCAGTTTCCACGGCAACTGCGGATCATGTCGCGTTCCCTCACGCCAGAACGGAAGCGGTCTCCCGGCTTTTCCTCATAGTTGGGCGGAGCGAGACGGGAGTGTCGTTCCGTCGTGATCGACCAGTCGTGCACCTGGTGTTTCTCATCGGCGCGCCACCGCAGGCGATAACCGATTATCTGGGATGTGTTGCCCGGCTGGCGAAATGCGTGCGAATCCCGGAGAACCGAAAGACCCTCATGGATGCTGAAACCCCCGAGGCATTTCTAAGGATCATGGCCGCGAGTTCGTGAAGCCGTCTTCCGAGGCTGGCAGGTCCTCCTTTCTTCCGTCTGGACGGCAGCGTCTTCGCTGGTGGATCGGCCTGGTCGAATGGTTGCGGCCCAGGGAGCTGCAAATCACGCTTATGCTCGCTGGAGTGGCGGGTTTTTTTGGCGCTCTTGGTTCGCTGGCTTTTCGGAGAGCAACGGAGGTGGTGCACTGGCTATTGACCGGGAACTGGGAGGAGCTCAGCGAGAGCTTCGCGCATCTTCCGGCATGGCAAAGGATGGTCGTGCCGACTGCGGGCGGCGCCGCAGCGGGTTTGGTGCTGATGTTGACGGCACGTTTTGTGAAGCAGTCGCGCACCACCGACTACATGGAAGCGGTCGTGATCGGTGACGGAATTCTCTCCACGCGCCAGAGTCTCCTCAAGTCTCTCTCCGCCCTATTCTCGATCTCTTCCGGAGGTTCAATTGGGCGAGAGGGACCGCTGGTGCAACTGGCGGCAATGTTGGCCTCCGCGCTGGGGCGCATCTTGCGCGTGTCGAGTCCGCGCTTAAGGCTGTTGGTGGCTTGCGGCGCGGCGGCAGGGATCGCCTCGGCGTACAACGCCCCCGTCGCCGGGGCCCTCTTCGTCGCGGAGGTCGTCATGGCCACGACGTCCATGGAGGTATTCGGACCGCTTGTTTGTTCATCGGTGGTGGCGACTTTGACCACCCGGCAATTCCTTGGCGCTGATCCGCTCTATTCGGTCCTGCATTTTCACACTATTTCCCCGGTGCAAACGCTGATCCTGGTCGGCTTGGGGTGTCTCTGCGGCCTCTTGTCGCCGGCGTACTTGTTAATTCTCCGAAATGTGGAGTTATGGTTTTCGTTTTGGCCGGGTCCGGTCTTCACGCGTCTGGCGGCTGGTGGCTTGGTCGTGGGAGTAGTCGCCGTCTGGTATCCTCAGGTCTGCGGCAACGGCTATAGCGAGGTCAACGCGGTCTTGCATGGTCGGTGGCCATGGCAGGAATTAGCCATCGTTTTGCTTCTCAAGATTGTGGCGACCAGTGCCACCTTTGGCTCCGGTGCGGTTGGCGGGGTTTTCACTCCCACGCTCTTCGTTGGGTCAAGTATTGGCTATTTGTTCGGAGTCTTCGCGAAAGCGGCCTCCGGGATTGCGGCTATTCAACCCGAGGCCTTCGCGCTCATTGGGATGGGCGCGTTTCTTGCCGCTACCACGCGCGCTCCTCTCATGGCGATAATTCTGATCTTCGAAATCACTCTGGATTACGAAGTGATCCTGCCGCTTATGCTCGCCTGCGTCATCGGCTATTACACCGCGAGGAGCTTCCCGGTGCCCGGCATTTATAGCGAGGAGCTGCGCAGAAAAGGCCGCTGGGAATTCGACTCTGAACTGCGGCGCATGCGAGTCGGGGACATCATGAAATTGGACCCGCCCACAGTCCATCTAGATTCCGCCTTTGATGAGATCTGCAAGCGCTTCACCTTGTTGCCCCACAATTTTCTCTATGTGGTTGATGATCGAGGGTACTTTCAAGGCGCTATCGCGCTTCACGACATCAAACGATTTCTGACGAATCCGGATCTGGCGGGCGTGATCATCGCGCGTGACATTATGCGCGAGAAGTTTCCTTCGCTTGGACCGGATGATTTTCTGACCACGGTCTTTGAGCGCTTTTCCCGTCATGACGGCGAACGCCTCCCGGTCGTGGCCGCCGACGGCTCGAAGCGTCTGCTCGGCGCCGTCTCCAAGGCGGACGCGCTCTTGGCCTTCGCAGAACGGCCAAAGGAGCCCGTCTCATAGAAGACTGCGCTCCGTCGAAGAATTCATTTTTGTGGCGTAAGTCACGAAATTGGAGTCGAATCTGTTGTCCATGACAAAGAGACCGATTGTTTTGATGATTCGCGATGGATGGGGGATCAATCCAGGTGGACGAGAAAAAGCTGAAGAGAACGGTGATGCCACGATGCTCGCGAGCACGCCCTTTCACGATCACCTCTATGCCACTTATCCACGAGCGACCCTGAGCGCCAGTGGCTTGGATGTTGGTCTCCCGGATGGGCAGATGGGCAACTCGGAAGTTGGCCATATGAATCTTGGGGCCGGTCGGATCGTCTATCAAGATCTCACCCGCATTAACAAGGCCGTCGCCGATGGCGAGCTCAGGTCGAACAAGGTTTTACAAGAGGCTTTTGCCAAGGCGCGGGGTCACCGGCTGCACTTTCTCGGGCTCGTCTCGGATGGCGGCGTGCATAGTCATCAAAATCACCTCATTGCTCTAGCGAAGGCGGCCAAGGAAGCCGGCGTCGACGACATCCTGATCCACGCCATCACCGACGGGCGCGACACTTCGCCAACCGGCGCCGCCGACTACCTGACCACGGTCGCCGCTCAGACCAGCCGCGCAGGCGCGCGCATCGCCACGGTGATCGGCCGTTATTATGCGATGGATCGTGACCAACGCTGGGATCGCAACAAGCTGGCTTGGGATGCCATCGTCCTCGGACGTGGCGCGATATCGGACCAGGCTCCCGCGGCCGCAGTCTCCGAAGCCTACACTCACGAGCCGCGCGGCGACGAGTTCCTCGAGCCGATCATCTTCTGCAATGCAAACGAACAACGCCTGCGGGATGGTGACGTCGTCATTTGGTTCAATTTTCGCGCGGATCGGGCGCGGCAGCTTTCCATTGCGTTCCTGAGAAAGGATTTCGCCGGCTTCGATCGGGAGGTCACCCCGGCGGTGCATTTTGTCACCCTCACCGAATACGATAAAACCTATGGATGCCCGATCGTTTTCAAGCCGCAATCGCTCGACGACATCCTCGCAGAAGTCGTCAGCAAGGCAAATCTCGCCCAGCTCCGCATCGCCGAGACGGAGAAGTATCCGCACGTGACCTACTTTTTCAACGGTGGTCTCGAGAAGCAATATCCCGGTGAAGATCGCGTCATTGTTCCGTCGCCAAAGGATGTGCCGACCTACGATTACAAACCTGAGATGAGCGCGCCGGAAGTGACCGCAAGAGTCGTCGAGAACCTGCCAAAATATGACCTCGTTATCCTGAACTTCGCCAACCCCGACATGGTCGGTCACACCGGAGTCGTTGAGGCCGGAGTCCAGGCGGTGGAAACGATTGATCAGTGCGTCAAGGCGGTGGTGGAAAAAACCCTTTCGCTCGGTGGGGAGCTTCTCATCACGGCCGACCACGGCAATTGCGAGCAGATGCGCAATCGGGACGGATCACCGAATACTGCTCACACCACGTATCTCGTCCACTTCATCTACGTTGCTGATCGGGCAAGAAATTTCAAGGTGGAGAGCGGAATTCTCGCCGATGTTGCGCCGACTCTGCTGTTTCTCCTCGGCCTTGAGCAGCCCGCCGAGATGACCGGCCGCAATCTGATTTCTCCAGCCGGCGAGCAGGCTTAGCTATCGCCGTCGCTATACGGGGCAGCCATTAATGACTATTCTCTAACACTGCTCTGATATCCTTCGTTCCGACGCGCGCAGAACGTGGCGCCAGGCGCAAAAACGGAGCCTTACAAAGACTACATTCGTTTCGCCCTCTTAAGTGCTTAGGCTCAACCCTAATGAGCACCAAGGCAAAGCTCTTCTCTATCGTGGGTCAAGGATTCCGCAAAACGAGTTGACTTTCCGGATGAAAAGCTTTCAGAGTTGCTCGAGGTGATTCGCCATGTCCGCTGAACAGCCGCCGGATTCAAATCGGGTCGTTAGGCAATTTCTTCCCCAAGTCCTCGATAAGACGGTCATTGCCCTCCCGCTGCAGAAGTTGATCGATGAACAGCCCGATGCCCTCCACGACGTCATTATTGACTTAAACCTCGAATTTCCAAAAGGCCGTGGCGCGGCGCAGCAACAAATTCGGAAGTATATCAAACAGGCTCAGCGGAAGCTCGATGTGCGAGAAGGCCAAGTTGAAGAGCCCGAGGCGGATGTGCGACATCAGTATGTCTTTGCCACATTAAACGGAAAGGTCATTCGTGAGCTTGCTCGCCTGGATGGTGAGGCCAAGGTGAGAGCAATTTATCGAATCTGGCCCGATT
>DATDKN010000286.1:0-4646 GCA_036519995.1 Terrimicrobium sp.
GCGAGATTAGCGACATTACCCATATTTTCTTCGCGGCGCTGCAACCAGCCGCGAATTTTTTTGACGAAGTCGCGCCGAATTTGGCGATGCTCGCTAATACGGTCGAAGTGGTGGAACGCTCTTCGGAGAGTCTGCGGAAGGTCCTGCTCGTGGAGGGAGCAAAGTTCTACGGAGCCCACCTTGGCCCTTACAAGACTCCCGCCAAGGAGACTGACCCGCGCCACATGCCGCCAAATTTTTATTACGACCAGGAGGACTCCCTGGTCGAGCGCTCGGCGGGAAAGATGTGGTCGTGGACGGCGTTTCGGCCGTCATCGATTTGCGGCTTTGCCGTCGGAAACCCTATGAATATGGCGACCGTCATTGCAGTGTATGCCAGCCTCTGTCGCGAACTGGGGTTGCCACTAAGGTTCCCTGGGTCGGCGGAGACTTATCGCGCCATCATGGAGATGACCGACGCCGAACTTCTCGCCAAAGCAATGGTCTGGGCGGCCACGAACGATCAATGCAATGGACAAGCTTTCAACATCACCAATGGCGATTTCGATCGTTGGGAAAATCTCTGGCCCCGGATCGCGCACTTTTTCAAGCTCGAATACGCTCCGCCTCAACGCCTCCCGCTTACGATCTTCATGTCGGACAAAGAACCGCTCTGGAATAATCTGGTTAAGAAGTACAACCTACTGAACTACACATTTGGTCACGCTGCCGCATGGCCGTTTGCAGACGCGGTTTTCAACCTCGGCTATGACGTAATGTCCGATACAACCAAGTCGCGGCGATTCGGTTTTCACGGATGGGTTGAGACTGAGGAAATGCTGATGCGCCTCTTCACGCAGTTTCAGAAGATGCGCTTCATTCCGTCGTAAGGGATGCCTCGAATGCTTAACTCGCAACGGACCCTCACCACAGAGGACACCGAGAACACAGAGAATCGACAAGGTTCAAAATCACGACCTCTCCGCCCGAAGGCTAGGCACAGGCGAATCAACTCCTAGCCCCGCAGGTGCATGGAGGATCAACTCTCACGTCTGTTTGCCGTTTCCTCCCTAATAATATCGGCAATGTACTTCGATGGGGCCGGCTCTTTGATGTCGTAATAGGGAGGGAGGGATTTCGCGGTCTCCAGAGTGCAGTAGATCGTGCGCTTTGGAAAATACTCGAATAACAACTGAACTCTTCCGGCTTCTTCCTTTCCAGCGATTGCGGCGATGAGTTCAAAAGCCAGATCGATTCCGCTGGACACCCCACCGCTCGTCCAAACATTGCCGCTTTTTACTACTCTCTCTTCCTGAACGTCGACATGCTTAAGCGATCTTAGTTCTGCGAGAGCACGCCAGTAGGTCGTGACCGGTTTATTAGTTAGTAAGCCGGCTTTGTGTAAAAGAAACATTCCAGTGCAAACAGAGATAACCTTGTCGGCAGTTTCGGCCTTTGCTCTGATAAAGCCAATGAGACGATCATTATCGATCTCCTCGCGCCTTCCACGGCCACCTGGCACGATAAGATAATCGAGATCCGGACAGTCGCTGAAAGCGCAGTGAGCTTGGAGGACGATATCATCATCACAGTTCACTGCGCCGCCGTTTTCCGAAACAAGATACATCTCAATTGGGGCCTGCAGGACCTTCTTCCACATCGCCAGTACTTCCCAGGGCCCGATAACATCGATCGGTTGAACGTTTTCATAGAGAACAACACCAAGTCTTCGTGCCATGGCCCACATTAGCAAAACCTCACTTTAGATGTCGCGGTCGAAAACGTGCCAGGACGCCCAGCGTGGAACTCGCCCAATCATCTCAACCCGGCAAAGCCCGTCGGGCGGCCCACCCGCGGACACCAGGCACAATGACTGGAGCGCATCTCGTGGCGCATCGCCGAAAAAGTATTGGCACCTCCGCGAAAGCGCTCGATGCATCTTGCTGGCGAACTGTAATCGGATGAGGCGGTCCGCTCCAACCCGTTGCCTCCCCCACTCTTTAAACTCGTTGCCAATACATGCCATACATTCTTATTCGCCACAAAGTCGCTGACTTCTCGAAGTGGAAGCCTGCTTATGACGCGCATCTGACAGCCCGGCAGGAGGCCGGGCTCAAAGAGGTCTATCTGCTCCGCAATATAGACGATCCGAGCGAGGTGATTATTTTGTTCGAAGCCGAAGACATGCAAAGGGCGAGGGACTTTTCTGCAGCACCAGGTCTGCGTCAAGCGATGCAAGAGGCCGGAGTGGTTGACAAGCCGGATATTTACTTTCTCCATTAGAGTAGGCGCGCGAAGCAGCGCCTCGGAATGGACGTGATGCGATCTGTTTACCTGCAACGATCGCTATGGCTCTTCCGCCGAGACCTGTGCCAGGCTTATAAACGATCTTTCAAAACCTTGACGGCCTCTTACCGTCGCGGGGTTGTTTAATCGAGAGCGCGATGTTTCAGGGCGCGGTGTCTGGCGGCGAGCTCGCGCCGCAAGGCCTTGCGTAACTTCGCCTCCTCGAAGCGGCGATGTTCGTTGGGTGTGGAAGGCTTGAAGGGCGGCACCGGCGTTGGTTTACCCGCCTCGTCCACGGCCACCATGGTGAAGTAACACCTATTCGCGTGGCGAGCGACATGGGTGCGAATGTTTTCCGCGATTACCTTGATGCCAATTTCTAACGAAGTGTTGCCGGTGTAGTTTACAGAAGCGAGGAAGGTAACGAGCTCGCCCACATGGATTGGTTCTCGGAAAGTGACCTGATCCACTGACAGTGTAACCACATACCGCCCCGCATAGCGGCTGGCACAGGCATAGGCCACTTGATCCAACAGCTTGAGGATCGTGCCGCCATGCACGTTACCCATGAAGTTTGCCATATCCGGAGTCATTAACAAGGTCATCGCGAGCTGATGGTTCGGACGGTTTTCGAGTCCGTCCATGTTCGTTGGCATGAGTTGGACTGTTGATGGTTCATCCGGGGATTTCAAGATTGGCGAGATCCGCGAGTCTCGAATTTAGCTTCACACGCGGTCCATCGGCCGTAGGCCTACCCGGGCACGCCTTGTGCCAGCACCTCTTACGATCAGAGTGCTCAGTTGAGTGTCTTCTCGCGCACGGAGGTAATTTCCAGGCCGTCGGAGGTTCTCTGCAGCTTCACGGTTTTGATTGCCGTGCCCGTCCTCTCCTGTTGCTGGTTCTTCACAGCGTATCTGATTCGATACTGCACCTCGACCGGATCTGCTTGGGGATCGTTGAGAACTCGAATGTCCCCAACCAGCCAATATCGCCGGGTGGGCCATTTCTGATTGTAGCGCCGAATGTCCCTTCTGATGAAGTCCTTCGTGACCACACCGCTGTCATAGTAATTCGCTTTTGGTGCATAAAATTGAAGCTCCGCTTCGACGTTCTCGTCGATCCCCACGACCACAAAACCCGCAATAAAGTCCCGGATCTGCTCCAATGAGTCTGCCTCCAAAGCTTGCCCGTCGGTCTGGGGTGGCTGGGCAGAATTCAGCTCCTTTAGGAATTCTTTATCCTGCTCTCGTAGCTCTCGCCATGGTTCGGGACGCGTTGAGGACGGTTCGCTGGTCGCAGCCGAAACCGGCGGCGCAGCGTCAAGCCCCAACGCTTTCAGCGTTTCCTCATTGAGCTCGCCCGTGACTTCAAGCCCGCGACGGGCTTGAAAGCGAGTAATCGCCGCCGCGGTTGCATTGTCAATTTCTCCAGTGACTTCTCCGAGAAAAAGCACGTGCGATTTTAGCGCCTGTTGGACCGCGGCGATCTTCGGATCGGCGTTAAGGCCTCCGAAGAAGCAGAGCATCAGCAGAGTAAGAAGGGAAAACGTTTTCATGGAGTCGGTATGACATGAACGGAAGCGGTCCCTCGCATCGGCAAGTCGTCGGAGACTTTCCGTGTTTATGGTGATTCGAACTCGGCAAGCCGTGCGGTTGTTTCTAAAGGGGAGCGGGTTTTCGCTTGCGCAGTGGGAGCATATCGAAAGCTAGCCAACGCTGCTGGGAATCTCACCGCTGCGGAACTATGAGCAGACCACCAAAATCTGGTTCGGCGCCGCCCGTCTTGAAGGGACCTTGCCGGTGGCTCAGTTCGCCCGTCCGCTCGACAAGGAACGTGGTCACGCTTCCTTCTGGCTCACCTTTATTAAAGTTCGCCACCAGGAGCCGGCGTCCGTCGCGAGTGAGCCCGATGGCTTCGGCACCATTGCCGGCGGTGAGCACTGGTTGCCCGAGCGTTTGAAGCGTGCCCGACCGACCCACCCGGAACGCGGCCACCGCTCCCGGCCCATCGCCATCGGTGTAGAGTGCGACGTACAGTGCTCGCCCGTCAGGGGCGACCACGATTCCCCTCGGGCCGTCGCCGTTGGCCGGAGTGGGAGGTCCGTCGGGCGAAAGCCGACCGTCTGGCGAGATTCTGAACCCGGCAATATCGTTCGAGATCGCGTTCGCGGCCCACAATCGCCGGCTATCTGGCGACACGGCGACGACGAACGTGCCCCGGCCGGCGGCCCAAGATCCAAGCCGGGTCAAGCTTCCGTCCGTTCTTATTCGAAACGCCGTGACATCTCCCCTCGTCATGTGCGCGACGTAGAGCGTTCTTCCATCGACACTGATCGCGGCACCTGCCGCTCCCTCGCCGCCGGTGGGAATCGTCCCGATTGC
>DATDKN010000287.1:0-3322 GCA_036519995.1 Terrimicrobium sp.
ATCCGCGGTTCCTCTCCTTCGGCTTTGAGCCCTCGTTGATGGTGCCTTTTGCGATCGCCGGCCTGGCTTCAGGCTTGCGGGTTGTTGGTGTGCTGACGACGTGCCAGCAGATGAACGATGCGGCGTGGCGCCGACCCGACATGAAAAACATCGAGGCTGGAGTGACGGCTGATGGAATCGGCTGCGTGGTGGGGGGAGCCTTGGGAGCACCGGGAATGAGTGCCAGTCCAAGCCTCGTCGGGATCGAAAAAACCACTGGTGCGACCAGTCGGGTGATTGCCTGGTCGATCGCGGGCTGGCTTGTCTTGCTGGCCTGCTTCCCGAAGTTTTCCAGTCTGATTGTTGGGATGCCCCGTCCAGTTATGGCAGCGGCGTTGTTCTTTAACGGATCCCTGATGTTCGTCGCCGGAATTCAAATTGTGGCGAGTCGACCGATCACCCTGCGCGCATCGCTGATCATCGGCTTTTCCATTCTCAGTGCCCTCTCGGTCATGATCTTTCCTGAGTTCTATGAGGCGCTGCCCGCTTGGGCGCATCAATTCACAGGCTCAGAGATAACCATGGCGGTAATCAGCTCCGTTGCTCTCAACGCGGTCTTCCTCTTGGGGACTTGGCGTTACAGCCAATTGCGGGTGGGAGAGCGTAAATCGCCAGTAACCGCGAAAACCTTTGACGATTTCTTCCTCAAGCAAGCGAGCGAATGGAAGATTCCACCGGAAGATGTCAAGAGGGTGCGTTCGGTTGTGGACGAAGCCATCGAGCAGGTTTCGGCGAATGCGCAGGGTCCGGTAGAAATCCGGGTCGGCAGCGACAGCTTCGACGTGAAGGTTGCGCTCAAATACGTCGGAAATCTTCCCAACCTGCCCGATGCACGCCCGAAGAGGGAAATGGTGGAAGAACAAAGCTTCGTCAACGGGCTCACCGGATATCTTTCTGGACTGCATGCCGATCGAATCGAACGCAGCGCCAAAGGCGAGGAATGCGAGATCAACCTCCTCTTTCGCCTGTAGACCAGACGAAGGCGGTTTGGTTGAGCGCCAACGGCGCGCTTTCCGGCAGTCTAAGCGCCGCCCCCAGGTGCCGTGTACAGAAAAATGAAGCAGCGCTGAAGGCGCGATTCATTGTTGTAGCGGTGGCGTCCCGCCCGCCGGGGAAGAGCCCTCGACGATGGGATATCGACTGAGTGCCACAACTGGACTTTATTTGCGGCCTGGTGGAAACACCGCTTCGAGCAGTGCCTTCAGTTCCTTCCAGGACCCGGTATCGGCCTGGGCATTATAGGCAATATTTATCCCGAACTTCTTGCCAGCCTCGTCAGCGTCCGGGTTGGTGAATCCATGCTTCGCGCCCGGATAGGAGATAAATTTGAGATCCCCGCCGGCGTCCTTCATCTCCTTTTTGAATGCTTCAACCGTCTCGGGAGGAATAAAAGAGTCGTCGGCACCATGACAGACGAGGATCTTCGCCTTGATCGGACCTTTGATCGGCAGAAGCCCGCCCAGCGAGCCGTGAAAGCTGGCGACCGCATCGAGATCAAGCCCCTGGCGCGCGGCGCTAAGAACGATGGCTCCTCCCATACAGTACCCAATAGCCGCGATCTTGTCAGGGTCCACGGTCGGCTGCGATTTCAGCGCTTGCATGGCTGCTTGAAAACGCGTCATTCATGACTGAGGCCGAAAAGGCACCGGCGTCCTTCGGGTGATCCGCGACCTTGCCTTCCCCGTACATGTCGACGGCGAGCGCCGTGTAGCCAAGCTCCGCCAGTTGCTTTGCTCTGCTGCGCGCGTAGTCGTTGAGACCCCACCATTCGTGCACGACGAGAACTCCAGGGCGTTTGCCGGAAATCGCATCATCCCAAGCCAGGAAACCCTTAAAGTTAGTCCCGCCTTCCGAATAGGTCAGTTCTTCGGTCTTGATTGATGCGTGTGAAGCAGTCACTGAAAAAATGACGGCCATTGCGAACGCTGGGAGGATTTTCATGGCTCCAAATTACTCCTCGTTTCGGATCCTCAAATGGGTTTCGTTCGATATCTTCATGAGTAAGGGTTTTAAATTATGAGCAATTCCTTGCGACATGAAGCGAATTCTCTTTTTGGGTCCGTTGAGCGTCTCGATCCAGGTCTGGACGCGCTGATCGATGTCGAAGCGCGCGTGGAAGAGGTTTGCGCGGGATTGATCTGGAGTGAGGGACCTGTCTGGAAAGATGGCGCGCTGTTCTTCTCCGATGTGCCAGCGAACATTCTCTATCGTTGGAGGCCTGGATCAGCGAAGGCGGAAGTCTTCCTCGAGCCGAGCGGTGGAATTCTCGCTAACCCCGATTTCGTCGAACCCGGATCGAACGGGCTCGCCCTCGACTCCGACGGCCGTCTCCTTTTATGCCAAAGCGGAGCTCGCCGCGTCGTCCGCCTTGAAGCAGACGGGCACACTGAGACCCTGCTCGCCGACCGCTTTGAAGGACGGCGGTTTAACAATCCAAACGACCTGGTTTGCCACAGCTCGGGCGCGGTCTATTTCAGCGATCCGTCCTATGGATTCAAAGGGCACGAGGCTTCCCCGCTCAGGGAAATGCCGTGGAACGGCGTGTACCGCATTGCTCCAGACGGGAAGGTCGATCTGCTCATCAGGGAGCTTCCGTTTCCTAACGGTCTCGCGTTCAGTCCGGACGAGAAAATGCTCTACATCGCAGTCAGTGACCCGAGGTTGCCGCGGGTGATGGCCTTCGAAGTGCAGGTTGATGGGCTCCTAGGCAATGGCCGACCTTTCTTTGACGCTCTTCCGCTGCTAAAGCGTGGCCTGCAAGGAACCTGCGACGGACTCAAGGTGGACGCTCGGGGCAACGTCTTCGCGACCGCGCCTGGTGGAATCGCGGTGCTTGCACCCGATGGCAAACTTCTGGGGACCATTCTTCTCGGCGTTGCGTCCAATTGCGCCTGGGGTGACGACGGCGGCACCTTGTATATCACGGCGGATGATCTGGTTTGCCGAATCAAGACCGCAACGCACGGCACATCGTTCCGCTTTCCCTGACTTTTCCAGGGATCGCTGACTCAACCGACTGACTTCACCATTCAGGTGCGTCAACGGCTCCGACTACGACAACTTCTTAGGGCGGACGGAGACTCATGAATAGCGGCGGGGTTTGCAACCGGGCTTGAAGGTCCACAGATTAACACAGATTCCGCAGATGGACTGTTTGGATCTGCGAAAATCTGCGCAATCTGTGGATAACCTGAAGACGCGATTCGCTTGTGACGTCGAATGATCTAGGCACTTGCGTTCAGGTCTGGCTCTTCGCCCGGCAACGCGCTAATGCTTTAGCTCA
>DATDKN010000288.1:0-6019 GCA_036519995.1 Terrimicrobium sp.
AAAGGCGAGTGCCAACCGATATAAAGCCCGGAGGTAACCACCGCGAGGACACCGGAGAGACCCAATTGCTCTGCGGGCAGATACGCCGCAAACGGTGTGAGAAGCGAAATAGTAATCTGAACCGGAGGATCATCCAGGCGACGCTGAAGCCAATGGACTCCCGCCGCTAGTGCCCAACCCACGAGAACACCGCCAATGGCGACGACGGGAATCTTGAGGACTGCGTCCGTCAGCGAAAGCGTTCCTGTTACCACAGCCGCGATGCCAAAGCGGTAAACCACCAAGGCGATCGAGTCGTTGACAAGACTCTCGCCTTCAAGAATGGCGATGATTCGGCGGGGAATCTGCATCCTCTGCAGGACGGCCGTAGCAGCAATAGCGTCCGGAGGAGAAACGATCGCTCCGAGAACCAAGGCTGCGGGCCATGGGAGACCTGGAATTAATGTATACGCCACCAAAGCGACCGA
Organism: Terrimicrobium sp.; assembly: GCA_036519995.1. GTDB lineage: Bacteria > Verrucomicrobiota > Verrucomicrobiia > Chthoniobacterales > Terrimicrobiaceae > DASTFP01. The sequence continues at coordinate 468 of DATDKN010000288.1, forward strand.
AATCGTTGTCATGAGCACAAGCCCGAACGCGAGAAGCGTGATCGCTCGAATGTTGCGGACGAAGTCTCGCCATGACGTGAACAACGCCGCCGGGTAAAGCAACGGCGGGAGGAACACGAGTAGGGCAAGCTCCGGATCAAAACCGACGTGCGGCAGAAAGGGGATCATGCTAAGCGCTAGGCCGCTTAGCACCAGAAGTACCGGGTATGGCAAGTTGATGCGTCTAGCGACAACGTCAAGCGCAGCCACGATCATCAGGAGAAAGCAGATGAGCTCGATCTCAGCCACATTGTGACCAAAGAAGATTTCTGATTCCTTGGCAAGCTACGCACTCAGCGATCAGATCGATTGGCGGGAACCCTTGTCAGTTCATCAGGGCAGCGATTTGCCGACCACAGAATGCTCCCACGACTTCGGTCCGAATCGCCTGTCGACTTTCTCTGATACTTACGAGATTAAAGTTCGCGGCGCGCGTTTTCGCCATTGCCGTTTATCCCGTGCGCCAAGGATGCGAGAGCAGGTGCCGGAACGTGCCCCAGAAAATCCCCTGCCGGCACTTCAGAACTAACGGGTGGGCGGGATGACTAGTCTTTGCCCAACTCGGAGAGGAGTTTGCTTCGAAATGCCATTGGCTTGGAGAAGCGTGTCCAGGCTCACATGGTATCGCTTGGCGATGGAGGTCAGGGTTTCGCCCTTGGTCACGACGTGTGTTGCCTTTGTGAGCTTTTTGGCGGGAGCCTTATTCTTAGTGCCGCGCTGCCGTTCTACAAAGGATTTGAGCGAGGGATCGATCTCGATGATTCGTCGATCGAGCTCATCGTTCGCTTTCCGAAAGGCTGCTCGAACCTTCGGGTCCTTGAGCGCAATTTTTTTAACTTGACTGTATTCATCTGCCAGGTCGCTGCCGCGGACGGTGACCACCGGTGCGAATCCAACCATAGCCACTGCGCAAACTAAACCGGCAAACTGTAAAAGCTTCATCTCTCGAGCATGCCTGCTCGAAAGGCAAATTCCGAAGGAAAATTTTGTCTGACAGCCCGACCAGGTTAGTCGCGAGGGGAGTCCACAAACAGCGATCCCCCCTTTTTTTCCGGATGAATACCGTGGCCATTGGCGCGAGCACGTTCTTTGCGGGCAAGACCATCGCGAAGCTTGTTCAGGGCAACTTTCTGGAGTTGGCGAACGCGCTCCCGCGTGACGCCAAATTTCTCACCAACCTCTCCGAGGGTCTCGGGCTTCTGTCCGCCGAGGCCGAAACGTGAGTTGATGATCTCGCGCTCTCGGTCGTTGAGCAGATCGAGTAGTTCTCCGACTTCTGCAAGCATGTCCTTGTCGCGAAGTCGTTCAAATGGACTCTCCATCTCCTCGTCGCTGAGCACATCTCGAAACTGGAGAGACTCGTCTCCCTGGATGGGCCGATCCAGGGAGGTCGGGCGAACAGCCACGTTCTTTAGCTCTCGTATTTTGAAGACCGATAGCCCAATCTCTTCAGCCAACTCGTCATCGGTCGGTTCTCGGCCGAGTTCCTCCATCATGCGGGAAGAAACCCGCCCAATCTTTCCTATTTTATCGACGAGGTGAACTGGCAGGCGAATGGTCTTTCCCTGGTTGGCCAGAGCGCGGCGAATCGACTCTTTGATCCACCAGGCTGCATAGGTACTTAGCTTTCCACCTTTTGCCGGATCGAAGCGTTCCACGGCTTTCATCAGGCCGATATTTCCCTCTGAGATGAGGTCAAGCAACGGAAGGCCAAAGTTCGCGTAGTCCCGGGCAATTCTCACAACCAGCTTTAGATTTGCGCGGACCATATCTGTGCGCGCTTGCTGGTCTCCTAGTTTGATTCTCGCGGCCAGCTCGACCTCCTGCTCCGCGGTCAGCAAAGGAAACTTGGCGATTTGCCGTAAATAGATCTGAAAGCCTGTTTCCTCTTCTCCGGGGGTCATTGTGCGCCTCTATGTATAGAGACGATCTCAGCTCAGTAACTTGCCGAATTTCTTAACAGTACCAAAATGTAAAAAATCAGTCGTCGGAGTAAGAAGAGGTGGCGGTTTCCCGTTACGGCCTTTGTGTCAGCTATTTGCGAAATTCCTAGCGATCGACCTCAGGCGGTGAACTCCTCTGAAAAGCGGTATGCTTTTGCCGCATTGAGGGACTAATCTCCTCCGGATGGGAGATGAACGGCTGCTGCGCGAAACGGAAGAGTTCTTCTACGAGAAGATTCCGATCACTCGCGCAATGGGCGTTCGAGTCACCAAGTATGATGGGAGTGAGTTCAGACTGGCAGCGCCGATCGCTCTTAACCACAACCATCTTGGCACCGCTTTTGGCGGGAGCTTGAGCGCCCTGGCGACACTCGCCGGCTACGGTCTAATTTGGCTTGAGATCGGAGACAAGATGGCTCACGTGGTCATCCGAAACAGCGAGCTTTCTTTTCGCCGGCCTGTGCGCGGCGAGATCGAGGCCATTTGTCGGCGTCCGAGCGAAGATGAATTGTTGATGTTCAAGAACGCCTTTGCGCAGCATCACAAAGCGAAAATTAGTCTGGATGTAACCATTGAAGAAGAGGGCCTTGTTGCGGTCGAGTTCCGTGGACTCTTCGTCGCCCTGAGATAGTCGCCTGCCAGCTCGAATTACAGGGGAAAGCATGCCACCTATGCCGACCTGCAGCGATAGCGGAGCGCCTCTTTGACCGCGTTTTCTCTTGATGAAGGAGTCCGCTCTCAGTCGCAACATACCTCTCTTCATTGCCTTTCGCGTGCTCTTTAACGCGCGCTGGTACTATCCGGTTCTCGCGGTGCTCTTTCTAGATTTCGGACTGAGTGTCGAACAGTATGCTTTGCTGAATGTCGCTTGGGCGGCGGCGATCGTCGGTTTGGAGGTTCCCTCTGGCGCGTTGGCGGATCAATTCGGCCGAAAGCGTATGGTCGTCGTGGCGGGGAGTTTAATGGTGGTCGAAATGGCGGTATTTGCTTTTGCCCCGATCGGTGATTCGACGCTTCTCTTTATCCTCTTTCTTCTAAATCGGCTGCTCAGTGGAGCGGCCGAAGCGAGCGCAAGCGGGGCTGACGAGGCGCTGGCTTACGATTCACTCGCTTTAGAAGGCCGCGCTAACGAGTGGCCAGCGGTGCTGGAACGAGTAATGCGCTGGCAGGCAGTCGCGTTCTTTGTCACAATGATCATCGGTGCGGCTACCTACGACGAACAATTTATCCAATGGATTCTGGTGGCGTTAGGAATTCGCTGGAATGTGACGCCGGAAATGGCGATGCGCTTTCCGATTTACCTTACCCTTGGCAATGCGGTGCTCGCTCTCTGGGTTGCGCTCAACCTGCGCGAATCCCGAGAGCCGCGGATGTCACGCACCTCCAACCGAACAACATGGCGGGTGACTTTTGAGACTGGTCGGTGGATCGCTCATGCTCGATTGGCCTTCGGCGTCATTCTTGCTGGAATGTGCTTCGACAGCGTTGTCCGGCTTTTTCTGACCGTGGTTAGCAACTACTTCCGCTTCATCGCCGTGCCTGAGGCGGCCTTTGGGTTAATCGGTTCCGGCTTTGCAGTTATCGGATTCTTGACTCCGGCACTCGCCCGCCGACTGGTCAGGCGCTGGACTATTTTTTCGAACTTCGCGCTGGTCGCGGCGCTCACGCTGGCAGGTCTGGCGGGAACTAGCTTCATCTGGCCAATCTGGGGTCTGCTCTGGCTGGTTCCGCTAGGGATGGCGATGTCTCTCACGCAGTTCTACGTATCGCATTACCTCAACGCGGCTGTCACGGATGCGCGACAACGGGCAACCGTTCTCAGTTTTCGCGGGCTAGCCTTCAATTTGGCTTACGGCGGTGCAGGCCTGCTCTTCGCGGGCTTGACGCGTTTGTTCGGCAAATACAACGCCCCAGATGAGGTCTTCGCCAAAGCACTCGGATGGCTGCCATGGTATTTCATAGCGACTGTCGCAGGCCTCGCCATTTGTTGGAAGCGCCTGAAACTGCTTTAGCCACCCTGACGACGTCTGCCGGGCCGATCAGTCGACTTGCTGTTGCTTCACGTTAAAATGGCTGATCCAGCCGCATTTTAAGCAGATCGCGTGGCAAGCTTCAGAGTCCTTCCTCACAATCGACCAGCCGAGCTCTCCGCACTGACCGCGCCCGCACCGTGGACGAGTCTTCTTGGAAATGGTCTTCTCAATTGCGCACTTAACCATCGCTCCCGCCAGGACGGAGAAGACAACTCCAGTAATGAAAATCAAGGTCATAATTTGGCACCCCGAAGGCTCGCTGCTAAAAAACCGGTTCGCCCGAACGGACCTGTTGGAACGTCGCACGGGTAGCGCGGTGCTTCTAGTGTGAAGTCGAATTTCAACAAATAAAAAAAGTTTGGATACTAGCTTCCGTCAAGTGGCAGAAGCAGATCTCACAAGTCTAGTAAGAAAGTAAAAATTGGTGTAAGTGTCCTCAGTGCGGGAATTTTAAAATTCCACACGCTGACCGAGCTCAACTGTCCGGTTGACTGGGAGCTTGAAGAACTCGGCCGGACGTTGAGCGACCCGGCTCATAGCAGAGTAGAGGGATTTGTGCCAACGAGCCATTCCTGGTTTGTTGGTGCAGACGAGGATCTCTCGACCCAGGAAGAAGCTGGTTTTTTCCTCTTCGATCACGAAATTCTTCAGAGCGCAGCATTCAATCACCTCGCCGAGGCTCGGCGTTTCCATAAAGCCGAAGTGGGCGACGACTCGGTAAAATCCGTGGGAGAGATCGGTGATTTCTATCCGGGAGAGTTTTGAGACGTAGGGGATTCGGTCGGTGCGGATCGTCAGAACCACGTTGCGGTGGTGAAGCACCTTGTTGTGCTTCAGGTTGTGCAGGAGCGGTCCTGGGGTTCCGCGGGGCTGTCCGGCCAGAAAAACGGCGGTCCCGGGCACTCGGGCAGGGATAGCTGAGTGTCGGCCTTGGGGGGCTGTGGAGGTGACGAATTCTCTCAAGGAAAGAGTTTCCGGGAAGCTCTTGCTCAGCAAGTGCCGACCCTTCTTCCACGTGGTCATCAGCAGGAAGACAATTCCGCCGATTGCCAAGGGCATCCACCCACCCTCCGCAATTTTGGTGCTATTCGCCGCGAGGAAGGCTAACTCAATACCCAGGAACGGAGCGCATAGGACGGTAGCGCGAAGAACGCTCCACTTCCAAATGCGTCGCGCGGCAAAGTAGAGCAGGAGAGTCGTTGCTATCATCGTTAAGGTGACGGCGATGCCGTAGGCACTGGCAAGCGCATCACCGCTGCGAAAGATGATCACGAGGGCAATGCAACCCACCGCCAGCAGAGCATTGATTTGAGGAATGTAGATTTGCCCATGTTCTTCGTGCGAGGTGTGTCGTATGTTGATGAAGGGTGTGTAACCCATCTGGACGGACTGCATGGTCAGGGAGAATGCTCCCGAAATCAGAGCCTGGGAGGCGATCACGGCCGCGACAGTCGCCAGGGCGATTAACGGCCAGAGCAGCCACTCGGGCACCATGTGAAAGAACGGATTTTCTCGCGCGGTTGGATCTCGTAACACG
>DATDKN010000289.1:0-4428 GCA_036519995.1 Terrimicrobium sp.
GATCTAAAGGCGATGCTCGCCGCCGTTAGCTGGCGAACTCGCCAGATCTTCATCGCGAATCCCAACAATCCGACGGGAACCATGGTTGATCAGCAGGAGATCGATGACTTCATGGCCCGCGTGCCTGAGGATGTGCTGGTGGTCTTCGACGAGGCTTATTACGAATTTTTGGACAATCCGCCCGACGTCCTAAAGTTTGTCCGCGATGGGCGCAACGTTGTCGTGATGCGGACATTCTCGAAAATTCAAGGACTTGCCGGTCTTCGCATCGGCTATGGTCTCGCTGGGAAGGAGATCGCTGACGTTCTGCAAAAGACGCGCCAGCCATTCAATGCCAACAGCATCGCACAAGCCGGCGCTCTCGCGGGCATCCATGACGATGAATACATGCGAAAGACCCGCGAGCTCACGCACGAGGGCCGAGAATTTTTGCAATCTGCCTTCTCATCGATGGGTCTGGAGTTTGTTCCGAGTGCGGCGAATTTCGTCCTGGTGCGAGTGGGCGACGGCGACAAGGTCTTCGAGGCGCTGCTTCGCCGCGGCCTGATTGTTCGCGCGATGCGCAGTTACAAGCTTCCCGAATGGATTCGTGTTTCTGTGGGAACAATGGATCAGAATCGGCGCTTTCTCGCTGAGTTGGAACGCTTGAACTCCGAAGGACTGCTGGAAACCCAGACGCATCAGACGGCAGGCGCTTGACGTGCTTGCTGAGGATACCATTGCTGCGATATCCACGCCCCCTGGCGAAGGAGCCATCGCGGTCATCCGCATTTCGGGCCCGCAGGCAATCGCGATCGCCGAGCAGCTTTTCGCACGAGCCAATTCGGGCCGCCCGCTTGTCGAGAGAGTGCTGCACTTTGGCTGCTTTCAAAGCCCCGAGGAGAAGCTAGACGAAGGGATGGCTGTCGTTTTCCGCGCGCCCCACAGCTATACCGGGGAGCACATGGCAGAGTTCCACTGCCATGGAGGTGTGCTCGTCGCCTCGCGCCTGCTCGAGGCAGTATTGCGCGCCGAAGCTCGCGCGGCTGAACCAGGCGAATTCACGCGAAGGGCCTTTCTTAACGGTAAGCTGGACCTCACCCAAGCCGAGGCAGTCATGGACGTCATACGGGCGAGCACTTCGCTGGCTCTACGAGCTGCCCAGGAGCAACTCTCCGGACGTCTCGGACGAGAGGTCGAAGAAATTCGTAGCCACCTCCTCAGGACAGTCGCTCACGTCGAGGCTTACATAGACTTTCCCGATGAGGGAATCGAACCACACACAGGTGACAGATTGCTGGCCGAGATTGGTATCATCCTTGGTCGGATCCAACGCCTGCTCGCAACGGCGAATGAAGGTCGGATCCTGCGCGAGGGAGTCCGCCTGGTCCTTTGCGGCGAGCCGAATGCCGGAAAGTCAAGCCTCCTCAACCGATTGCTTGGCTTTGATCGGGCAATCGTGAGTGCCAGTCCGGGGACCACTCGGGATACGATCGAGGAACTTGCCAGTCTGCGAGGTATTCCGTTTCGGATCACCGATACCGCCGGCCTGAGAGAGACCGCAGACGCCGTCGAGCGCGAGGGCGTGGAACGGGCAAGACGAGCCATGCAATCCGCTGATCTGATCGTCCGGATAGCCGACATCACGCAAGACCCGAGACTCGAAGCAAGCGAGGGGGAAATCCTGGCGTTAAACAAAGTCGATCTTCTCGATCCCCACACAGCCGCGAACCAGCCCCCGCAGAGCGGACCAGTAAGAATTTCCTGCCGGACCGGTGAGGGAATCGACCGTCTCGTAGATTTGATCGTGGGCAGAGCCCGCGGAGATCGCCCTGCTGATGCTCCGATGTTGGCCGCAATCAACGCTCGGCATCAGGCGTGCCTGCAACGTGCCCAATCCCGCTTGTGCGAGGCTGCAGAAAAACTCCGGGCCGGCGTTGATCCGGAACTTATCGCCGTGCCGCTGCGAGAGACCCTCGACGCTGTAGGCGAAGTCATCGGCGCGGCGGATGCTGAAGAGATCCTCGGAGAAATCTTTGCCACTTTCTGCATTGGAAAGTGAACATTTACACACGCATCCTTCGACCACTTCTCTTCAGCCTCGATGCCGAGTATGCGCACCATTTAATCCTGCGACAGCTCTCGATCTTGCCGCCGCTTCTCGTGCACACGATCTTTGGCAGGCTCCCGCGCCGTCCGCCCCACCAGCTCTTTGGGGTGGCATTTCCGAGGCGTGTGGGCTTGGCCGCGGGGATGGACAAGAATGGGATCGCCCTGCGAAGCTGGGAAGCACTCGGCTTCGGATTCGTTGAGATTGGAACTGTTACTGCGCGCGCTCAGCCCGGCCATGCACGGCCCCGGCTCTTCCGCTATCCCGAGCAAGCCGCTTTGGTGAACCGGATGGGCTTTAACAATGATGGCGCTGACGTGATCGCCGCCCGCCTGGATCGCCTTCGCAAAACAGGCAAGTGGCCGGCAATACCTGTCGGAATCAATCTAGGGAAGTCCAAGGATACTCCGCTCGACGAAGCCTCCGCAGACTATTTGTACAGCTTTCGCGCGCTTCGGGGGTTTGGGGACTATTTCGTGATCAACGTGAGCTCCCCGAATACGCCGGGTCTGCGAGAGCTGCAGGAAACTCATCGCTTGCGTGATATTGTTCATAATTTGCGCAGCGAAGACCCTGACGCTCGCCTGCTCGTCAAGATCGCACCAGACCTTTCTGACCAACAGGCTTTCGAGGTCGTTAGGCTCGCCGAAGATCAGAGGCTGGCTGGTCTGATCGCCACCAACACCACGCTCGATCACTCAGCGCTCCCGAACGATCGTGATCAGCAGGGTGGTCTCAGTGGCGCTCCACTTCGAGCGCGTGCAACTCACCTGCTCCAGATGCTGAGCTCACAAAGCTCTCTCCCTCTTATTGCTTCCGGTGGCGTGATGGATGCCGCTTCAGCCAAGGAGAAGTTTGACGCCGGAGCACGCCTCGTTCAGATCTATACGGGCCTGGTCTATCGCGGCCCACAATTAATCCGCGAGATAGCCGCCCTCGATTCGGAACTCTCACCTGCTAATCCTCTTAATGTCTGACTGGAAATCGACAACCCTCACTCTCGGCCATTCGCCGGATCCCGATGACGCCTTCATGTTCTACGCAATGGCGGAAAACAAGATCGACTTGAAGGGCTATCGCTTTAGCCACATCCTCGAAGACATTCAGACGCTCAATGAGCGCGCCACGCGTGGCGAACTACATATCACCGCACTCTCGATCCATGCTCTCGCCTACGTTCTGGATCGCTATGCGCTCCTGCCAAGCGGGGCGAGTATGGGCAACGGATACGGGCCCATTTTCATCACGAAGGATTCTCATGGTCTCTCTGAAGGCGCCGACGATCTAACCAGGAAAAACTGGCTTCTCGGCAAAAGAATCGCCGTGCCGGGCCGCATGACGAGCGCATTCCTGGCGGCGCAGCTCTTTCTCGGGCAGGATTTCGATTACATCATCGTTCCCTTCGACGAGATCTTTGAAACGGTGCACTCGGGAGACGCTGGAGCCGGCCTGATCATCCACGAAGGTCAGCTGACCTACGAGCAAGAAGGCTTCACCGGCGTGCTTGATCTGGGCGAGTGGTGGAAGCGAACGCGCAACCTGCCCCTTCCTCTCGGAGGCAACGTGATCCGCAAAGACATCCCGCCCGCGGTTCAACGCGAAATTAGCGAGATCGTGCGGACCAGCATTCGTTATGCGTTGGAACATCGCGCATCCGCCGTCACCCATAGCATGGCTCAAGCGCGAGGGTTGGATGTCCCGTTGGCGGACCAATTCATCAGCATGTACGTCAACGAATTTACGATTGATTACGGAGAAGAGGGCAGGGCTGCCGTCGACCGGTTCTTGAGCGAAGCGGCAGAGCAAAGGCTGATTCCGCAGATCAGTGCGCTGGAATTTGTGAGCTAGAGGGCGGATTCGACCCCGGTTGCTTGGCGACGTTCTCGGCGCTCTTGTCGAGCTTCGTCGCAATTGTCTTGTTCTCGGGACTGATCTGAAGCGCCTTCTGCCAATAGAGAACCGCTTCGGCGTTCTTGCCAAGCTTGTCGTAGGCGTCTCCGATGTGCTCAAACACCACAGCGTCGGGCTCTGGAAGTAACTCGGCCGCACGCAGCAACTCCGTTAATGCTTCCTGGAATTTTCCCTGTTTGAAAAAAAGCCAGCCCAGACTGTCCACGTAGGCGCCATTGCCCGGATCCAACTCGAGAGCGCGCCGGATGAGTTGGGCTGCCTCCTCGAGGTTTTCACTGCGCTCGACCCACATGTAACCAAGATAGTTGTAAGACCGCGCAGCATTGTCAGGATCCAGTTCAATTGATTTCCGGAAGAGCTCGCTGGCCTTGACATATTGACCCGCCTGTTCGGCTGCGGCACCGTAGTCAAAGTAGAAATCGGCATTG
>DATDKN010000290.1:0-3724 GCA_036519995.1 Terrimicrobium sp.
AATGCTTTCAATGAGTAGCGACTTGAGACTTTCCATATCCGTGAAGGGCAGGACGATCCCACGCTCGGTCGCAAAGCGGACAATGACCGGGATGGTTGTCGATGCGATCTCCGGCAAGGCCTTGACGGCATGCCTGACAAAGAAAGCAAAACCGTAAAACAACACGCACAGAAATATTAGGAACAGACCGATGGATACCCACTTGTATTTTCCGAAGGAGAGGGCTCGAAGCGCGAGAGAAGCGAACAGAATCGTGACGAACACCGTCGTCAGATGAAATGCTCCGACGGCAATGACAATCAGGATGAAAATTGCGTAAGAGACCGCAAGCGACTTGTCCTGATGCATCTGGCAAAGATTTAAAAGGCGAGACGCGGGAGCGACAACAAAAAGATGTGAACGAACACCGGTAATCCGAGTAGAACCTTCTATTCGGATGAAGGAGTTTCCGGGCCTTGCATGGTCCTTCGTTGACGGGGTCGAGAGAGCCTCTGGTGGAGCACGAACCCGGCCATGGCAAGCGGAGGAAATGCCAGCCAGGGCCAGAAAGCGAGTAGCGGCGGCAAGGGGCGTCGAACGTCAAGATCACACGAGAGCAGAATCTGTCTTCCAGCCTCGAGCACCCTGATCCCAAGGACTGACGGTCCGGCGCTCTTCATAGGGACGATGGCCGAGTAGAGGAACCTATTATTCGAATGGCCGCGGAGGGCAGGTATTCTTTCAGTGCGGGATTCCATCGTGCAGCATGGAGGCAGCCAGTCGGCTGAAGAATCCGAGTTCGCGCGCCAGGAAATATCGACGTCGGCATCAAGAACCGGCTTCTCGCCTTTCTGCACCAAGACGCTGACATCCACCGGACCGGCACGAAGCGGTGCCGGTGAGGCAAAGACAGTCAACTGAAGGCCGTCAATCGTCTGCCGCGCGATGACGGCCCCTCCGTCGCCGTAGCAGCATGCCGCCATTGAGGACAACAGGACCAGAACCGCGGAGAAAGGCCTTCGCATGATTTTCAGTGCATCATCATTCCGCGCATTTCCATGGGTTGGAAAATAATCCAGACGCCCGCCGCGTAGAGTAACACTGCCAGCAGACCCCAGGGAAGAAACGTCAAAAGCCGCCGAGTTGAGCTCATCTGCCCAGCGATACGCCAGCCAATGTAGAGCGAGAGCAAAAGACCAAGGTCGAGCAAGAATAGCTCGAGTCCCGGCAGGCTGTAAAAAGCGAGAGAACTTACTGACCACACCGGCTCGGATTTGGTCACTCCAAGGTCATGCGCAAGCCGTTGAATTACTGGGATTGGCGTGAGAGCGGCCGTAAACAAATGAAAGGCAAAATGTGCCAGCCACATCGCAAATCCGATCGGGACCAGCGACAACGAAAATCGGCATAGATTTTCCTTCAGCACAGTGCCGGCAATCGCGCTGCTCCAAGCGGCTGCTGCCATCGCCATCGTGGCCGGGATAATAATAAGAACGAAAACGCTCAACACGGTGACAATGCCGAGATCTGAGGAAAAATTGAGCGCGCTGGCAGCTTTGGAAATCCCACCGAGGACCGGCGCGACCATTCCGGCCGCATTTGCAAAAGCTCCAAAGGTCAGGGCAAGAACCAGTCCCGCGAGGTCGAGGCGTGTGCTGTATCGGCCGATCGAGGAACGTGGTCGATCTTCGATCAGGTCATGGCCGGGCAGAACCGCGACGATACCCACATTTTCGTGGGGACACGCCTTGATGCAATCCAGACAAAACGTGCAATCCATGTTTCCGGATTTTCGTGGCTGGAAAAGCTGGAGCTCGCATCCGCGCTGCGTCGCGTTCCCTTTGATGCAGTCGAACGTCCGGCACGAAGCGCAGACATCCGGGCGCCGCACCTTTACCTCAAAAGGTGACGCGAGCGATTGCACAAAGTGAAACTGCCCGATGGGGCAGACAAACTTGCAAAAGCTCGCGCCGCGGAAAAAGCCATCTATAAGCAAGGCTGCCAGAAAGTACCCAAGGATGATCAATGCAGTGACGGCGGGCTTGTCCCAGAGGTCAAAAGCCTCATACGCCCACAGGTAAACGAGCACGAGCCCGACGGCCAGCCACTTTGAGCTTAGTCCTCGTGGCCACCGAGCTCGGGCCGGCAGGATTCTGCGGCCCAAATCTCGGACAAAGGTGAACGGGCATGCCATGCCGAACAGATTACCCACGGCCAGCAACCCCACGACCGTGAAGGCGCGCCAATGGGTCCAGGGGAGCACACCTGCCAAGTTCATCGGGCTGAGCTCAGGTCCGAGAAGTCCGTCCAGGATGATGACGGCCGCCAGAAGCAGCGAAACGATCTGCAGCGTCGGGCGAAAGTATCGCGAACGGATCATTGCGCCGAGAACCGGCACGCCCAAGAGATCGAGCGGCGCCCGCCTTTTCTCCACTTTCAGGGCAGTGACTGGCGCCTTCGGCTTCACGCGAGTCTGCGAGGGCCGCACCAGTCGGTTTGGAGACAGAAACTGCATCGCGATAAGTGCCGCGGGCACGATAAAAGCGATCGATCCGGGAACCCACATGATTGCGCCCGCAGTCGCCTGATCGCTGAGCGGCGCAATCCCAAAACGTGGCGCGTTCGCATAGGTCGGGTAAGCAATCCTGTCATAGAAGGAAAGAAATCCTGCCAAGGCCGTATTTTGAAGGTCGGCCAGCAGAAGGTAAGGGATCATTGTCCAGCGCGGCCAGTAGGGATGGCTCGGCCACGGCTGAACGACGTGCCACCAAAAGAGGAGAGCTGTCGCGAGAAAACAGAAGTGCTCGAACTTGTGCCAACCGGGCGAACGCAAGGCGAGTTCGTAGAAGTCTGGTAGGTGCCAAAGGACGTTGCTAAGAACGAAGAGCACCCAACAAACGATCGGATGCATGAGTCGGTGGAGAAAGCTCCTCAACAACGGCCAAAGAAGAAATGGCCCCAACACCCGGCTGACCAGGTGGCGAGGAAGCCCGCAAAGCAAAGGAAGTTGCGGCGCGCCCAGGAGCAGCAGCGGTGGAGCAACCATCGTCAGCAAGAGATGCTGCACCATATGCGCCGTCAGTAGAAACGAAGCAAAGGCGTCCAAGGGAGACGCGAGCGACAAATAGATCGCCGCTAGCCCGGCTAGGAAGCACGCCAATCGCGACAACGGATAGCGAGAGGGAACCTGCCGCCGCAGCTTATTCCAGCCGCGAAAATAGATCAATGCAGTTGCCAGCAATCCAAATGCGGGGACCGGCAGAAATGCCCAGGAGGCAAGGGCGGCGGATTGTGCGCTCACGGAACCCTAGTTTACCGCAGGAACGCAGATCTGCAGGGAAATCGATCGCGAAAAGGCCTAAGCCTAGCCTTCATGGTGGCCCTTATGACCACCAGCGGCCTCCTGCTTCGGCGGGATCGCCGGAAAAGTCGAATCGCGCGCAGGCGCCTCACCGGACGGTCGGAGCGAGGCCATGAAAGTCACGACTGCTTCGACCTCGTAGGGCGACAGGTTTTTGCCGTATGCTGGCATATTCCCTCCGCCTTGGACGACCTGACGTACGAGTTGATCCTTCGTCATCCGAGTTCCCACCGCGGCGAGATCGGGGCCACGATGGCCTCCTATGCCTTCGATCGCATGACAGTTCCGACACTGCATGTTCTGCATAACCACGAGGCCTTGAAGTTGCAGTGGCGAGCGCCCTAGCACTTTCTCTTTTGGGGTGGGGGCATTGCTCCATGCCTC
>DATDKN010000291.1:0-5783 GCA_036519995.1 Terrimicrobium sp.
ATCTGCGGAATCGTGGCTGCTGATTACCTTCTCGTGTCGTCGGGAGCATGGTTAGGAGCGACCATTTGCTCGGCCGCCGGCTTTTTCATAACGAGTCGCAAAATCGCTTTTGCTGCTCTTGTGGTCTGCGGGTTCGCCACCATTCACGTCTGGCAGAGCGATGAGTCTCAAGCAGCGCTATTTGCCGCTTGGCTCGGATCAAACACTTCCGTTGCCGAGGCACGCGGGGTTGTCAGGAGCGAGCCACGTCTCTTCCCAGGCGGGCGCTCGAGCTACGAGCTCGAGCTCTCACAGCTTCGCCTCGAGAGCAGTGAACTCAGACCCTCTTTTCGTCTCCTCATCGTGCAAGACGGGCCTGCACCTGCCTACGGCGATGAACTTGAGCTGCGCGGCACCCTGGCAAGGATCGAAGCGCCGCGGAACCCAGGCCAGTTCGATTTTGCAGAGTGGGCGGCTCGCCATGGCTTGTTTACGCAGCTACGCGTCAGCCAGAGTAGTGACGCACGCCTCCTGCGCACTGCGCAGGGGAATCCATTGGTCTCCTTCGCGCTGGAGGCGCGCGCGCGGCTCCGAGCAACGTTGGTCGAGGGAGTGAACGATCCGACGGTCGCCGACTTGCTTGTGGCTATGGTGCTCGGCGATGTCTCCTCTCTGCCGGAGGATGTTCAGGAGGAATTCCGGGGCACGGGCACATTTCACCTTTTTTCGGTGAGCGGTCTGCACGTGGGCATGATTGGCGTGCTGCTCTGGTATGTTTTCAAGGTCCTGCGCGTTCCGCGCCGGCACGCCGCGGGCTGGATTATTCCGCTGCTTTTCTTTTACGTGTTGATGACTGGACTGAAAGCGGCCAGTGTCCGCTCGGCCCTCATGGCCTCGATTGTGCTGCTGGGCATGATGACCAATCGAAGGCCAGTTCTGATCAACAATCTCTGCGCCGCGGGATTTTTGATTTTGCTGGTGGATACCAACGAGCTCTTCAACCCTGGATTTCAGCTCTCCTTTTGCGTGGTGGCAGCAATCATGCTCTTTGCCGGACCGCTGACCTCGCTTCTGGCCGCTCCTTTCCGTCCGGACCCATTTTTGCCACCTAGGCTTCTAGCGTGGCCACGACGATTGGTGACGAGCTCTGGCGGACGCTTTGCCTCGTTGCTGGCAGTTTCAGCGGCGGCGTGGCTAGGGTCGTTGCCATTGACCATGGGCTACTTCCATCTCGTCTCGCTCACCTCGCTTCCTGCCAACATGTTCGCAGTGCCACTCTCTTTTGCCATTATGGCCGTCGCGCTGCTTGCCCTGGGAACCGGCTCTATGAGTGTGTGGCTGGCCTCAATTTACAATCAAACAAATTGGCTCCTGGCGAAATTGCTGCTCGGGATCGTGCATGCCTTTGCATCGGTGCCTGGCTCCTTTTTCTATATTAGAATCCCAGAGCGTCCTACGCCATTGGCGGAAATTATCGTCTTCGATTTTGGTGCCGGTGGCGGATCCTGGATTTCCGCGCAAGGAAA
Source organism: Terrimicrobium sp. (assembly GCA_036519995.1). GTDB lineage: Bacteria > Verrucomicrobiota > Verrucomicrobiia > Chthoniobacterales > Terrimicrobiaceae > DASTFP01. Next base: position 1,506 of record DATDKN010000291.1, read on the forward strand.
TGACTGGCTCATCGACAGCGGTCCTGCCTACGGCCACGACTCGGTTCTCCTACCCTTCCTGCGTTCTCGTGGACTGCGCTCCATGGATGGCTTGCTCGTTACACACGGAGACTCGGGCCACATCGGTTCTGCGCTCCAATTGGTCCGCACATGTCCTCCAGCGTGGGTTGTCGACTCCACGGTCGGCGACCGCTCGGCGAGCCGCCGTCGTCTGCATGCAGAACTTTCACGTCTCGGAATGCCCAAATCATTTCATCGCTCGGGAGATTGGATTCCGCTTGGGTCAGAGGCGCGCCTGCAAGTCCTTTACCCACCCGGGGAAGTGCCGCGGGCGCTATCTGACGACAAAGCTTTGGTTGTCCAGCTTCGCGCCGGTCCGACGAGAATTCTCTTCATGTCCGACGCCGGGCTTCATACCGAGGAGTGGCTGATGCGGAATGTCCCGCATGAACTCTCCAGTGACATTCTTATCAAGGGAGCGCCAAGAGATGGACCGACTGGAGACGGAGCATTCGTCAGTGCGGTAAATCCGCGGGCGGTGATCGCGACATCTGCGCAGTTTCCCAGCAGCGAGCGCATTCCTGTGGACTTCGCTGAGGATCTTCGCACTCAAGGGATCCGACTTTTCGCTCAGGATCGCTGCGGTGCCGTCGCTATCAAGATCTTCTCGAGCCATTGGGAGGTTTCCGCCTTTTTGAACAAGCGCCAATATTGTCGCCTTCGATGAAAGTGCTTTTCGATTTGAGAAACCTGTCCATTCACCGGTCCGGGGTTCATATATTGGATGACGTAAATTGGAAAGTGAAGGCGGGCGAGCATTGGGTGGTCCTGGGAGCTAACGGCTCCGGCAAAACATCACTTCTCAAGGCGCTCACAGGTTACATGACGCCCACGCGCGGGGAAATCACGCTTCTCGGTCAGGAGTATGGCGGAAGCGACTGGAGAGAACTTCGCAAGCGGATTGGGGTGGTGAGTTCGAGCATTTCGCATCTGGTGCACGACGAAGACACCGGTCTCGAAATCGTCGCCGGAGGTCCGCAAGCAATGATTGGCTTTTGGGGCAGGATTAGCGGAGCGGAGCGTGAACGCGCCAGGCGCGTGCTCTCGCTCCTGCGCGTTCCGCAAGCGGTCGGACGCAATTGGCAAGTGCTCTCGCAGGGTGAGCGACAGCGTGTTCTGATTGCCCGAGCGCTGATGGCCAAGCCTGCCATCCTCATTTTGGACGAACCTTGCGAGGGACTCGATCCCGTCGCCCGAGAAAGATTTCTCGCCGATATTCGCAAGCTGGCGAAGAGAAAAAATGCTCCGGGATTGGTTTTGGTAACCCATCACATTGAAGAGATCGTCCCTGAATTCACGCACATTCTTGCGCTGCGCCACGGACGCATCATCTACGCGGGTCCGAAAACTGGAGGACTTAACGCCCACACCTTGAAAAAAATCTTTGATGCGCCGCTTAGCGTTTGGAAGTCCGATGCCCGATATTATCTGCGCCGGATTTCCCCAGCCTGACAGATCTCCGACATATTTTTGGGGCAACGAGCTCGCCTCTTACCGAAACTTGCGTGCAACATGGACACGACCAGGCTTTTCTTAGCGATCGAAGCCCCCTCGAACCATTATTCTAATCGTGTTTGCGGCCATTGAATCCTTCTGGCATCGTCTTCGTCGGCGCCTCAGCCGTAACGAATGGGCTGTTCGTCATCTGGGTCTGCCCGCCTGTGAGGGCACCAGTGAAGAACCTGGCCTCCTCCTAATTCAAATCGACGGCTTGCCCCGACGTCAGTTGGAAGCAGCCATGGCTGCGCGGCGCATGCCTTTCCTCCGCCGATTGCGCGAGCACGGTCGCTACCCCCTTCATACTTTTTACTCCGGTTTGCCAAGCACCACCCCGGCGGTTCAGGGCGAGCTCTACTATGGAATCAAAACCGGCGTGCCCGCGTTTAGCTTTCTGGATCGTGAACGCGGCGAGATGGGGATGCTCTTTGATCCCGAGTTGGCCCGCCGATTCGAAGAGAAGTTTGCCAGTCACGGCGAAGGATTACTTAAAGGCGGAAGTTCGTGGTCGAACATTTTCTCGGGCGGCGCGCTACCGGCGGAAAGCAACTTCTGCGTGGCACATACCGGGTTTGGCGATGTCTGGCGCAGCGGACGGATCCTCAACGTCCTTTTCTTCATTTTGCTCCAGCTTCCGGCGATGATTCGGATCACCTCTCTTGTCTTGATCGAGCTGGTCATCGGATTGCCGGAAGCCGCGCGGGGCATCTTTCGGGGTCAATGGTTTTCACAGGAGCTGGGCATGGTGCTGTCGCGGATGTGCGTGGGCGTGGCGCTCCGCGAGATCGTCACGATCGGTGGAAAGGTGGATGTGACGCGTGGTCTCCCGGTGGTCCATCTCAATTTTCTTGGCTACGACGAGCTTTCGCACCGGCGAGGACCGACTTCGAATTTCGCTCATTGGTCACTCAAAGGCATCGACCGGGCGATTCAGGATCTTTATCTGGCTGCTTATCGCTCCCAGCGTCGCGACTATTACGTTTGGATATTTTCAGATCACGGACAGGAGGAGACCCGCTCGTTTGCGATGGAATATCCTGAGGGGATAAAAAGTGTCGTGGCCGAGTGCGTCAAAACAGTGCTGGCAACCGAAGCCGCATGGCGAACGCGCGCCAACGGGCATCCGCTTCCCTCGTTGTTCCGCAAACGCGACGTCAAACGTTCACCGCTAAAGGAGCGCTTGCTCGACGCGTTCACGGTCGAGCGCGGGGACGGCTTCTCCATCGCCGCGACCGGACCGGTGGGTCACCTCTACTTTGCTCAACCCATTGATGACGCGCAGAAGCGTTCGCTTGCTCGACGGCTCATTGATCACGGCAAACTGCCGGGCGTTTTGCATCGGAGCGTGGAGGGTAAGATCACGTGGTATCACGCCGGAGGAGAGACCAACGTCCCCGATGAGTTGCCGAGAAAACTGAAGACGCACCCGGAAGCACTGCGCCTGGAGTTGGCCAGGGATGCGGTCAGACTTTGTCAAAATCAAAATTCCGGCGATCTGATTCTCTTGGGTTGGAATTGGGACGGCAGCTCGTGGAGTTTTGCTCCGGAACGTGGGGCGCACGCCGGGCCTGGACCGGACGAAACGCAAGGATTTCTGCTTGTGCCTCCGGCGACGAAACTTCCCGCCGGTGCATCCAGATTTGTGCGTCCCTCTGGACTTCGAGAAGCGGCCATGGCTCTACTCGGCCGCACGCGTCTCGACAAACCTCCCGTGATTCCCTCCAGCCAACCGTCACGGTTGCGAGTGATGAGCTACAATGTCCATAGCTGCATTGGCATGGATGGACGGATCTCTCCACGTCGGATTGCCAGGGTAATCGCGCAGCAGGCTCCCGATTTGGTAGCCCTCCAAGAGCTGGACCACGGGCGCCTGCGATCACGCGGCGAGGATCAGGCCTCAGCCATCGCCGAGCAATTGGGGTATCACGTGACGTTCCTGGCGACGATCACGCGCGGCGTAGAGCGGTATGGTCATGCAGTGTTGAGCCGCTGGCCAATAAAGACCGTCAAAGTCGCCGAACTTCCTACAAACTCTTTCAGCATTTGGCCCGAGCCGCGGGGCGCCCTGTGGAGCCGCGTTTACCTCGGTGATCTGCCCGTGAACGTGCTGACCACCCACTTGGGACTCAGCGCCAGAGAACGCCTCGCCCAAATGCAGGCCCTGCTGGGTCCTAAATGGCTCGGTCCCGTGCTGGACGACCAGCCGATTGTGCTTTGCGGCGACTTCAACTTGCCTCCGGGAACCGCACCCTATCGCCTCGCAGCGGATAGATTGTGCGATGTTGCCTCCGAAGAAGACGAGGCTCTTTACACGTTTATATCAACGCGACCCTTCGCGCGAATTGATCATATTTTCGTCTCCGATCACTTTGCCGTAGAACGCGCGACAGTGATCCGCAATTACCTGACCCGAGTCTCATCAGATCATCTTCCGCTGGTCGCGGAGCTTCGCGTCAAGCAACCGACGCTGATGCCTCTTAAAGTATAAAGCCGGTCCATGCGCGGAACTAAGCCACTCCAAGCCATGACCGCAAAAATGCGATTGCGTTTGCCCGCGTTCCATTCAATTCTAGGGCTGAAAACGGGCCGTGGCTCAGCTTGGTAGAGCGCTTGAATGGGGTTCAAGAGGTCGTGGGTTCGAATCCCGCCGGCCCGACCAGTTTGAAGCCCCTACGTCACACCGTCTCCGCCATCGGATGAACCCACGGCGCGCGGTAAGGG
>DATDKN010000292.1:0-8545 GCA_036519995.1 Terrimicrobium sp.
AGGAAGTGTTTAGTGTGCGGGGGTACTACGAGGCCTCGATTACCGAGATTGCCCTTGGCGCGGACTTAGCGGTCGGCACGATCTACTTATACTTTAGGGACAAGGCAGACCTCTATGGGAGCGTGATCGTTGAGAAGATGAATGAGGTTGTCACCCGGCTGGAGGGAGCATTGAATGCAGAAACATCTGCGAAGGCCTGCCTCCGCGCGGCGGCGCAAGCTCTTTTTGCTTATCACGAAACTAATCGCCAGTTCTTTGAGTTATTTCTACATCAGCAACAAATGGCGCGCTCACCCCTGAACGAAGAACATTGGAAGCAGATGGAAGAACTTAAGCGGAGAAACCTGACTTCGATCGAGGGTTGTATTGTTCGTGGCCAGCAAAATGGGGAACTGAAGTCCGGTGACCCTCGGCTGTATGCGGTCGCATTTCTTGGCATTACGCTGCAAATGATTCGCCAGTTGATTCGGGAACGTGGCAACGGGCACTTGAGTGCCTCGGCAGACTTTGCCGCTGATTGTTTCTTGAATGGCGCCGCTACGCCTTCGATCTTGATGAAGGGCAACTTCGGTGCATGAAACGTTTCCTCGCTCCCACATTACTGGCCGCAGTTCTCGCCACCTCTGCGTGCCAGAGAGTTGGCTCCCAAAATACTTCAGAGGCGCCACCTATTCCGGTGGAAGCGGCTACTGCTGAGGTGCGAAATATGCCGATCGAGATGCATGCGATTGGTGCGGTGGAGCCGATCGCCAGCGTCCAGCTCAAGTCGAAGGTGCAAGGAGAAATCTTGCGGGTGCACTTCGCGGACGGCGCCGAGGTGCAGCAAGGCGATCCATTGTTCGATATCGATGCCCGTTCTTTCGAAGTCGCTCTCAAGCGGGCCCAGGCAAACCTGGCGATGGCTAGATCCACCGCCGAAAACGCCAGCGAACAGGCGGAGAGATACACCACCTTGATCAATCGTGGGGTCGCATCCAAGGAGCAGTTTTCGCAGTATTTATCAACGGCTGAATCCCAAAGGTCAGTCCTTGATGCGCGGCAGGCCGATGTGGATGAAGCGCAGCTTTCACTCGGCTGGACGCAAGTGCGTGCGCCCATCTCGGGCCGCGCCGGGTCGGCTCTGCTCAAACCGGGCAACATCGTCAATGCAAATACAGACGTTTTGACAGTCATCAATCAAATGGAGCCGATTTATGTCGCCTTTTCCCTGCACGAAGGCGCACTCAACGAAGTGCGGAAATGGATGGCAACTGGGAAACCAATTGTCAGCGCGCGCGATCCAGACAGTGGCCGGCTCCTCGGCACTGGCGAATTGACGGTTATTGATAACAAAGTCGATCGGGTCTCGGGCATGATCGCCTTCAAGGCCACCTTTCCGAATGAGGATGACACTCTTTGGCCGGGCCAATTCGTCGATGTAACCGTCAAGCTCGCCGATCAACCAAACGCCCTCACTGTGCCCACAACAGCGATCATGGAAGGCCAGCAAGGATCCCAGGTCTTTGTCATCTCCGGCAACACTGCTGAGATGAGGAAGGTGAAAGTCGGACGCACTGTCGGTGACATGACCATCGTGACCGAAGGCCTGAACGCCGGCGAACTCGTCGTCACGAGCGGTCAGCTCCGCATTTCTCCCGGCGCCAAAGTCACGATCGTAGAATCCCAGAAACCTGAAGTCGCCGAAAATACTACCTCCGGCGTGAAATGAGCCTGACTGATCCCTTCGTGCGGCGTCCGATCATGACGACGCTTGTCATGATTTCCATCCTCGGGGCGGGCGTGCTCGCCTATTTTCGGCTGCCGGTCAGCGATCTACCCAACGTCGATTTCCCGACGATTAACGTATCTGCCAGCTTGCCCGGGGCGGAGCCCGAGACGATGGCTTCCTCGGTAGCTACGCCGCTGGAAAAGCAGTTCTCGACCATAGCCGGAATCGAGTCGATGACCTCGACGAGTTCACTGGGATCCACGAGCATCACCATCCAGTTCGAACTCTCCCGCAATATTGATGCCGCGGCACAGGACGTCCAGGCCGCGATTTCACAGGCCCAACGAGATCTGCCCACCGACATGACGGCTCCTCCCTCGTTTCGCAAGGTCAACCCTGCGGAGCAGCCGATCTTGATGCTGGCCGCTCACTCCGAATCATTGCCGCTCAACAAAGTAAACGAATACGCTGAGACGCTGATCGGGCAGCGTCTCTCCACGGTGAGCGGTGTCGCCCAGGTCGATATTTTCGGCGCGCAGAAGTTCGCGGTCCGCGTCAGGGTCGATCCCAGGGAACTTGCAGCCCGCGGCATCGGATTCGATGACGTTGAGAACGCCATTCGCGAAGCAAATTCCAACGAGGCTACCGGAGAGCTGGATGCCGGACCGAAATCACGAACGATCAAGACGACCGGCAGACTCGAGCGTGCGGAGGATTTTCGCGAGGTCATTGTTACCTATCGCGATGGTTTTCCCGTGCGGCTGAAACAAATCGCGAGCGTGATCAACAGCGTAGAAGACGACAAGAATCTCGGCTGGTACAATCAAAGTCGCGGCATCGTTTTGGCAATCCTCCGGCAACCCGGGGCCAACACCGTTCAAGTGATTGATCGCATTCGCGAGCTCCTCCCCACTTTCAAGGCGCAGCTCCCCGGAGGGGTCAAATTGGATATCCTTTATGACCGTTCGGTTTCCATCCGCGAGTCCCTGCATGATGTGCAGTTCACGCTGGTGCTCGCGGTCGCCCTGGTCGTGTTGGTTATCTTCATTTTTCTGCGCAATGTGCGCGCCACCCTTATCCCCAGCGCGGCCATCCCGCTCTCGATCATTGGCACGTTTTGCGTGATGTATCTGCTGAACTTTAGCGTCAACAACTTCTCGCTGATGGCGCTTATCCTCGCGGTGGGCTTTGTCGTCGATGACGCCATTGTGGTTCTCGAAAATATTGTCCGCCACATGGAAAAGGGAGAGACGCCGTTTGAGGCGGCTATCAAAGGCGGACGGGAGATTGGCTTCACAATTCTGTCGATGACGCTTTCGCTGGCGGCGGTATTTATTCCGGTGCTTTTCATGGGCGGGATCTTGGGCCGGCTCTTGAACGAATTTGCCGTCACCATTGCGGTCGCCATTCTGATCTCAGGTTTTGTTTCTCTCTCGCTGACGCCGATGCTCTGCAGTCGTTTTCTCAAAGGGGCGCATGGCGCGAGCAATAACGCTCTCTTTCGGTGGTCGGAGTCGGTCTTCAACACGGTCCTGGCGGGTTATCAAAGGACGTTGCGCCTGGCCATGCGGCATCACGTGATGGTGTCGTTGGCGGCCTTGGCCATGGCCTTGGTAACGGTTTGGATGTTTATCAAAGCAGCGAAAGGCTTCCTGCCGAACGAGGATACCGGCCGCATCGTGATCTCGACGGAGGCCGAGCAGGGAGTCGCCTTCGAAAAAATGATCGAGCTTCAGCAGAAGGCGGCCGGTATTGTTTCCAAGAATCCGGCCGTTGAATCTTTCATGTCGCGTATTGGAGGCGGTGGTGGGGCGAGAGCGAGCAACACTGGTCGGCTCTTCCTAAGTCTCAAGCCACGAAGCGAACGTCCTCGGATCGATCAGATCATCGGCCAACTGCGAAAGGATCTTTCGACAATTCCGGGCTTGAAAGTGTTCCCACAAAACCCGCCTTCGATTCGCATTGGCGGGACTCTGACAAAGAGTCTCTATCAGTTCACGCTTTTCGGGCCTGATCTCGATGTCCTGTACGACGCGGCGACGAAAATGGAAGGATCGATGAATCAAATCCCTGGCATTGTCGACGTGACGACTGACCTCCAGATTACGAGTCCGCAGATCCTTGTCGACATCAACCGCGATAAGGCATCCAGCCTCGGAATCAGCGCTGGACAGATCGAGCGCGCGTTGGGAAACGCCTATGGCGCTCGCCAGATCTCCACCATCTATACGCCTACCGATCAATATCGGGTGATTTTAGAAGCGAACGAGAACTTCAAGCGTGAGTCTGCTGATCTCTCGCGACTCTTCGTCAGATCGTCGAATGGCCAGTTGGCTCCGCTTAGCACCGTAGCCCAGTTCAAATCGCAGGTTGGACCGCTCACCGTCCAGCACCTTGGACAACTCCCGGCCGTCACCCTCTCCTTTGATCTCGCGCCAGGCACTTCCCTGAGCGACGTGGTTCCCGTCATCGAGCGCATCGCCGCGGCGGAACTCGGCGAGCAAGTCAGCACACAGTTTCAAGGAACGGCCCAGGCTTTTCAGGCTTCTCTCGGAAATCTGGGCCTTCTGCTGCTGATGGCAGTTCTGGTCATCTACATCATCCTGGGTATTCTCTACGAAAGTTTCGTCCACCCTCTGACGATCCTCTCGGGACTGCCGTCAGCAGGTTTTGGGGCGCTCCTCACGCTCGCCGTCTTCCGTCAGGAATTGAACGTCTACGGCTTCGTCGGGCTGCTGATGCTCATCGGCATCGTCAAGAAGAACGCCATCATGATGATCGACTTCGCTCTCGACGCGCAACGCAACGATCAAAAACCGCCAGCGGTCGCAATTTTTGACGCCTGCATCGTCCGGTTCCGCCCAATCATGATGACCACCCTGGCCGCCATGATGGGCACCCTCCCAATCGCTTTGGGATTGGGCGCTGGTGGCGATGTTCGCAGACCTCTAGGACTGAGCGTGGTTGGCGGCTTGGTGATTTCCCAGATTGTGACTCTATACATCACGCCGATCATCTATCTCTACCTTGAGCGGCTACAGCAGCGGTTCGCTGGGAAGTCAAAGTTGCCAACGAAGACCGAAGAACCCTCAGTCCCCCAGCCCGAGCTGGCGACGGCGAAGTAGGAGCCCGGTAGAAACGATGCCACGCCCGCAGGCTGCTATGCGCCAGCGTTCGGGCGAATCCCTGTCATCATCGCTTGAGACCGTCGGGCACGGCCTCGTGGATCAACCTTGTTTCGCGGCGGACGAATCCTCCCAGAGGTCGGTCCCACCAAACTCCAAACAGCATGAGCCGGCCTCGACATAGCAACTTTCGCAGAGCCAGCGGTCACCCACCTTGAGGGCGCCAGAAGCTCCACAGGTTTCGCAAAACTTCACGATAGGCTCGCGTGAAGATTGCTGGGAGGAGCTGACACCATCGAAAACGGCATCCATAAAACAAACTCGCACAGATGTTGCGCGCGTGCAAAGCCCTGCTGCGCGGCGAACATGAACGAGTTTCCTGAAGGCGGCCCGCCGTAAACGAAGATGGCCCTCCCCTTGCGAATTCGTGCAAATGGAGTTCCTTTGTTTCATGACTTCGGACGAACGCACGCTCATTTCAACCCTCTTTGACAGGCTGAACTCTGCGGCCGGGCAGCCTAAAGACCCTCAAGCCGATGAATACATCCGCACAAAGGTTTCGCAACAACCTTCGGCTCCTTACCTGCTTGTCCAGAGCACCCTTGTTATGCAGCAGGCGCTCACTGCCGCCCAAACCCGCATCGCCGACCTGGAGAAACAGCTCGCCGCGGCCCAGCGCCCTGGCGAGGAATCGGGCGGAAGCTTCCTTTCCGGCGTGGCCAACCTTTTGGGAGTGGGGCAATCACCAGCGCAGCCTCCAGGCGGAGCGCGAACTCCGCCGGCGCTTCCGTCTCAATCTGCCCCGCTGTCGAAGCTTTCCCCTCCTCCGCTTCCCCAGACCGGCCCCGGTCCCGCTGGAGGCGGCTTTCTGCAGAGCGCCCTCTCGACAGCAGCCGGCGTGGCTGGTGGAGCCTTACTCTTCCAAGGCATTCAGAACTTGTTGGGCCACAATCCAGGGCAATTTGGAGGATTAGTCGGTCCCTCGGGTGGAACTATCGGAGGCAGCGAACCGATCGCGGAGAATACTGAGATCGTCAACAATGTCTTCGAGACAAATCAGCCCTCCTCGAGCGGAGATCAATCGACCCCCCAGGACGAGTCCACGAGTTCTCTTGATCCAGAGGCTGACACATCGGTGGCGAATCCTGATCCCGGCTCGGAAGAGTTCTTTGCCTCCGATGATGGCGGGGATCTTTTCGGAGACGACGATTCGATCGTCTAGAGGAAAGAGCAAATAACAATGAAGGGGCTCCGACGCCCCGTCGATTAGGACTGGACGCTTCTCAGGCATCGCGCTTACAAGCGGGCCATGGATCTCCGGAGCTCTCGGCCTTTCAGGGTCACGTATTCGGTTTGCTTCATCACCGCCGCCATTTTGCTGCTACCAGCGCTCAGCGCCCAAGAGACACTGACCATCGATATGCTGGCAGCGACTCGCGCGCTCTGGCCACGAGAGGTTACCGTCAACGTCGCGCATCAAGTGCCACTCCTCGTCAATGGGAAGGTGTCAGGCTCGATGCAAGCTGCGCCTGGTCGTGTTTACCCTGTCAGATCAATCGAGCCAAACGGAGTGGTTGTGGATGCAATGGGCTCTTCGCTGACATTCCCGCCCGCGGATACCGATATTCTTCCAAGGGCAGAAACGGTTAGGACCCGGCTCGAAGCGCTCGCCGCGGCACGGACAGCAGCAACTCCGCAAGTAAAACAATCTCCGCCACCGACTGCCTCTAAGCCGACTGCAGCTGGGCCAACGAACGAGATCGTCGACCGTCTCAATGGAAAGCTCGTCATTTACAACGGAAGCAGCCTGGAGCGATTCGAGGCGTCAGCCCTCAAAGGCAAAAAGTATTTGGCCGTCTACTTCTCTGCATCTTGGTGCGGGCCATGCAGGAAATTCACACCACAACTGGTGGATTGGTACAATGGGCACAAGTCTCAACTCGCTAAGTTTGACGTGATCTTCGTCAGCCAGGACAAGTCGAAAGAAGAGATGCTCGACTATATGAAACATGACGGCATGCCGTGGCCCGCCTTGAAATTCGCGAACGCCAGCAGCTCACCTCTTGAGAAGTATTCCGGTCGCGGTATTCCTTGCCTGGTCGTCATCGATCAGCAAGGAAAAGTGCTATCCCACAGCTACAAGGGAGAGGAATATCTCGGACCATCCAAGGTCATCGAGGATCTCGAAGGTCTGCTGGCCGCCGAATAATCTCGGTGCAATCAGCTGCATGCCAAGAGCAAGCTCGCCAAACGGCAGCTCATAGACGATAATGGATTCACGATAATGCGTAGATACGCGGAAGTGGAGAAACCTCCGACGCACGTAGAGCTTCTCGAGTTCTCGAAGCAATTCAGTCGCGAGGAGTGGGAGATCCTTTGCAAGAACCGTGGCTTCATTCATTTCCTCGCGGAGGATCTTGCCGCCTGCAGGCTGCTGGCAAAAAAGGTCCTCGAACGGCATCGGAAGGTTATCGACTGATCGACTAGGCAGGGCTTGTCGTGAGTAACAGGTCATAGGTTCGGATGCTCGCTGTTGCACAGCGGGATCAAACCAGCTGGTTGAACGCCGCGACGACAGGCGCGTGATCGCTCGTGCCAACTTCCGCTAGCACCGTGCAAGATGCTGCTCTTCGCGCAATCGATGCACTGGCCAGGATGTAATCAAGCCGCCAGCCAATATTGCGCTGACGCAAATTACGCCAGGGAGCCCACCAGGTGAAGAGCCGATCATTGTGGGGGTCGAGCGCCCGACCGACGTCAACCAGCCCCTTGCCGATGATGTGCTCGAGAAGGTCGCGCTCTTCCGGAAGCTGCCCGATGCAATTCGGTTTTCTCTCCTTTGGATGCACGTCCATGTCGGTGCGGGTGATGTTCAAGTCACCGCAAACCAGGAGCTCTCTGCCGGCTGCGTGGCAATCCTCGACGTAGTTCTCGAAGGCCGCCAAAAACCGCATCTTTGCAGGAAAGTCCTTTCCTCCGTTGGGCACATAGACGGACGCGACAATCAGATTCCCGATCTGCACGGAGACAATCCGGTTCTCGTAGTCGAAGCCGGGATGGCTGAAGAGAGGCTTCTCGACGCTCAAATCCTTTCGAACGTGCAATCCCACCCCGGAATAAGCTCGCACGCCGTGCCAATAACACCAGTAGCCTTCCATGTCACAGAGTGAGGCTGGCACTTGCACGGTTGAGGCCTTAATTTCCTGCAGGCAGAGGAACTCCGGCCGCTCGCGCTCGATCAGCTCGCGCACCTGAGATTCCCGCGCGCGAATACCATTCACGTTCCAGGTCGCGATTTTCATCTCCTCACTGACGTTTACTCATGCAGAAAATGCGAGCCCCAGATTATGACAGATTTTCGCGGATGCTCGAACTTAGATCGGTGCGTGTGAGGTCGAAATCGCGCCGGAGAGCTCAGGCCCAGATGTTGCTGGATGGTTGAGGCAGAAACGGCATTCGAGCGAAGGACCGGTAGTCGCCCATGCCGTTCTCGAGCGGGAAGACTTACGGCAGCCTATTGGAAGAGCTGGCTCTGCGGAATAATCTGGGTTGCTTGTCCGGGATAGCTCCACTGCAACCGACAGGTGGCGTCTCCTTCGTGCTCATAGTACTGCAACTCGATGTTATATAGTGTCCCGGCTGTTAGCGTCGAGGTGTGCGCGTAAGAGGTGGCGCCCTGATCTTTCCATCCGTCAATGACTTTGACGCCATT
>DATDKN010000293.1:0-4015 GCA_036519995.1 Terrimicrobium sp.
AAGATGGGCGGGTTACCGTTTTCACCTATCCTCGGGTCGTAACTTCGCTCAAGTTCCGGGATGGGCAGGGAAAATGGGAGGCGGTTGAACGTCATTCAGTCAAGGGGTCGGAGGCTCCTGGAACCGTCGAGCGTTTTATCGTCTTGGAACGTTCCCCTCTGCTCGAGTTCAAGCCGCCGCCGGAGATTTTCCAGAATCCGCCGTTCAACATCCGCCGTCCGGGAGCGTATTCCCAAGACGGTCACATTCACTTCGCCGTGCACGCGCCCGGAGCCGCTCGTCTGCGCGTGATCGGTCCATGGACGAACTGGGAGCAGAATGCGGTGGAGATGCGCTCAACGCTCGACGGGGCGTATTGGTGGGCCCGTGTTCCCATCAATGAGATCCAGGTGAACCTCGGTCGCGCCGATTATCACGGTGTCGAGTACCAACTCCTCCTTAACGACTCCGAAAAGCTTCAAGACCCGGCAGCGGGTTGGGTGAAGAGTTCGTGGAACCAGGACCTGTCCAAACTGGTTCAACCAGACAAATTCGCGTGGCAAGATGCAAGTTGGCGCCGTCCCGGTTGGGAGCACTTGAATGTTTACCAGATTCATGTGAGGCGGTTTTCGAATCGCTTTGGTGAAGAACTTCCCTTGAGGCGCGTTGCGCGCGAAATTGATCGTGATGGCGGTTACCTTCGCGAACTCGGTGTCACCGCCATCCTGGTGATGCCACTCAACGAAGTCGGAACCGAGAATTCCTGGGGGTACGACCCGGCCTACTTTTACGCGATCGAAAATAGCTACGGCGGGCCCGATGCCCTCAAAGAACTGGTGGATACCTGTCATCGGAACGGACTAGCCGTGCTCGTTGATGTCGTCTTCAATCACGCGGGATCGACGGACAACATCCTATGGTCGATCGCCAAAGAGAGCTTTTTCGATGGCGACACACAATGGGGCGCAATGATCAATTTCGATCAACCCCAATGCAGGCACTTTTTCGCGCAAAACCTCGTCTATCTTGCCCGCGAATACCATCTGGATGGTTTCCGTCTCGATCATACCGCCACGATCGTCCACTCGAGCGCTTGGGATCCGTGGAGCGGTTTCGTGCGCGAGTTAGGCTCGGGCGGCGGCTGGGACTTTCTTCATGCCATCCGCAAGGCTCTGCGGGAAGAGGTCGATTCGCGTTGCATTCTGATGGCCGAACATCTGCCCAACGAATGGCCACTGACAAATTTCGGCGGCCCCATGGATACGCAATGGTGCGACGATTTCCATGACCGAATGGTTGACGCTTGTCGAAGGCAGTTTGGAATGTCGCCACTGGCTGAGGCCTTCAAATTGAGTCAGACAGAGTGCGATGAATGGTATAACGTCACGAACTACGCCGAGAGCCACGATGAGGTGGGAAACGTCCGCGATCGGATCGCCTACGTTGCCGGTTGGGGCCAGGGTTTTCGGATGGCCAAGGTTGCGGCGGCCGGCACACTGCTTTCGCGAGGAATCCCGATGGCCTTCATGGGTGCCGAAGCCGGTGAGGATAAGCAGTTCGAATTCGGCTCGTCGGCGACGCTCGACCTCGACGGCTACCTGGCCGATGCGGACCGCGGCCGGATTCGCGCTTGGTGGAGGGTCCTTTGCGACTTGCGCCGAACCCGTCCAACGATCAAGGGTCCCGCGCCGATTGATGTTCGATTTGCTGATGGCCAGCTGTTGGCGATTTCGCGAGGTCAGCGCGGTGACTACTTCGTCGTGCTCAACTTTGGCGGATGGGCCGGATTTCACAACCTTGGCTATCTCAATTTGCCTGACGGAACTTACCGCGAGCTCTGGAACTCGACCTGGCCGGCGTTTGCGATTTCTGGCGAAAACGAGGGCGAGCACTCCAATGGCGGCCGTGACGCTCGGCTCGGGCGCTCTAATGCCTTGCACATTCCAGATTATGGCGCTGTGATCCTCGAACGGGTTGACTAGAATTTCGGCCCGGTTCGAGCAAAAGCGTCTCCTTGTCTGGCAGTTTTCCAATACCAAGATCTGGCTATCGCGGTCGGATCGCACCGACACCCACCGGCTACCTTCATCTGGGACACGCGGCCACTTTTTGGAGAGCTCACGAGCGTTCGCGACAATTCAAAGGCCTCACCATCTTGCGCATTGACGATCTCGATCCGCAGCGCTGCAGGCCCAGCTATGCCGAGGCTGCCATCGCAGACCTCAAATGGTTGGGAGTCGAATGGCACGAGGGGCCCACTTATCAGAGCCAGAGACGCGAGCTCTATCTGAACGCCTGGCGCAAACTACGCGATGCTGGTTGCATCTATCCCTGCCTGCGCTCCCGAAGGGATGTGGCGGAGGCAGCTCTCGCTCCTCATGAGGAACATCCCATCTTTCCGATCGAATGGCGAACACCCGCCGGGGAGGGGATGCACCGCTTGGAACCACGCGGCACCAACTGGCGATTTCGCGTTCCGGACGGAGAATCGATCGCGTTTCACGACGGAAACTATGGCGCCATCACCCGCATGGCCTCGCGCGATTTCGGGGATTTTCTTATCTGGAATCGCGATGACATACCTGCCTACGAGCTTGCTGTTGTCGTTGATGATCTGGCGATGGGGGTCACCGAAGTTGTCCGCGGAGCGGACCTTCTCACCTCGACCGTAAGGCAAATTCTGATCTATCGAGCGCTCAAGGCTCAACCGCCAACCTTCTTTCATTGTCCTCTTCTGCTGGATAACGGTGGACGCCGGCTGGCCAAACGTAATGCGGCCCTAAGCTTGCGAGGCCTGCGAGCGCAAGGTTACTCGCCGGAGGACCTCATCGCCCAAACGAAGGCTGCGATATCCCAACAGGGAGAAGCTACCCGACTTTGATGGTTTCGTTGGGTAGATGGCGCGTGCAGTATTCTTTGCCATCGCTGGCCACGCGAAAGTCGGCGTGGGGATCGGTTGCTTCCGTGATTCCGCACGCTTCGCAGCGATGCAAAGTTGGCGAGGAGTCCTTGCCCGCCTCAAATCGGGCGCGCCGATGCATCGTTTGACGATTTTTCCGCGACCGCCTGATCAGGGATGGAGCGAAAAAGATCAGGTAATTGCCAAGGCACATGATGACGATCATCTTAACGGGCAGCGAACCCGTCACGAGAATATAGGCCGGCCAGAGCAAGCTGATGAGAGCAACCCACTTCAGTTTAAGTGGGATGACGAGTAGGAAAAGAATCTCCATGTTCGGCGCGAGTGTCGCCACTGCGAGGAATAGGGAGAGGTTGAGAAACATGTTGCCGCCGGAAGCGCCGAAAATCAGCGCCGAGGCGACGCAGAAGAACATGCCCAAGAAATAGTAGGCGTTCAGCCGGAATGTTCCCCAAGTGCCTTCAAGCAGCTCGCCTGTCCACCAAACAACCATAAGGTAAAAAATTACCCAGATCGGGCTAAGCGTATCAGGAATGAAGATCCAACTGACGAGTCTCCAAACCTGACCTTGAAGAATCGCGTCGCGGTCGAGGACCAGCGCTGAGACATACTTCGGATCAAGGGTTAGCAGGATGAAGACGAGCGCGTTGAGGGCGACAACATACCGGATGAGCCGCGGAATAGCGAAACGAGAGAGATGGCGTTCGAGCCAGTCAAGTAAGGTCACAGGGCCCAATTCTCAGCTCTTATGGCATAACCTTCAACGTCCAAGTTAGGTCCAGGGCTCGACCGGCGCACTCACCAGCTTTTGCATTGAATGTTGAGAGCCGAGCGCCGAGCGTGAACTGCCAATGGCGCGGCGTCCGACCCTGATTTATGATGGCGACTGCAAGTTCTGCGCACGTTGGGTCGAGCGCTGGCGTGCCACTACTGGAGACCGCGTTCGTTATCTCACTTCCCAAAAGGCGGCTGAGGAATTCCTCGACATCGCGAAGCAAGAATCAAATGAAGCTGTCCAATGGGTAGGCGCCGAGGGCGAACGATTGTCCGGCGCACCGGCGGTTTTTGCAGCTCTGGCGACGGCTTCCGCCAGTGGGCGAACACTTCTCTCGCTCT
>DATDKN010000294.1:0-3342 GCA_036519995.1 Terrimicrobium sp.
CGACACTAATAAAGATTCTCTCGGGTGCGCTCAGAGCCGACAGCGGAGACATCTATATGCATGGGAGGAAGGTTGACATCCGCAATACGAGCGATGCAATTGCTCAAGGGATCGAGACGATCTATCAAGATTCGGCATTGGTGACGCAGCTCTCGATCGCACGCAACCTGTTTCTAGGCCGCGAACCGGTGAGAGGGCCTCGTCTTCTCGACCGGCTCGATCAGAAATCAATGAACGAGGTAGCGCGCGATTTGCTCAAGCGGGTCGGTATCACGAAAGAAATTCCGCCAACTACTCCGGTCAGTGCTTTGTCCGGTGGCGAACGACAAGCGGTCGCTATTGCCCGGGCGATGCACTTCGACAGCGATCTGATTATTCTTGATGAGCCAACGAATAATCTCGGCGTTGATGAGACCAAGGGGGTGCTGCGCTTCGTTCGCGGCGCCCGTGATTCTGGGCATTCGTGTATCCTTATCGCCCATAATATTTACCATGTATTTCAGGTGGTTGATCGCATTATCGTGCTGCGGAGAGGCAAAAAGGTCGCGGACGACATTGATCCTAAGCAGACGACGATTCAAGCGGTGGAGGGCATCATTACAGGTTTGGCGATCAGCGAGTGATCGTCTTCGCTAAGGGCGACGTTTTACCAAGCGGTCGCGGGTGGACACGGTGGTTCCCGCTGACCTCAGCTATCTATTGCTCTCAGTGACGCGAGGCTTGGGTATCTGTCCGGGTCACATCCACATGCTAAGCTAACTCGCAGCGATCATCGAGACGACCATTTTCCCGCGTCCGTGACGTTGCTCGACCGTTCCACAGTAGGCGTCGGAGGCCCGCACAAACGGCACCACGGCATCGACGAAGCATTGAAGCTCACCGCTGTCCAGCAAGCGGGATATTTCCGTCAGTTCCTGCTGGTTCGGCTCGACGATGAAAAACGCCTTTTCGATGCGCTCGTCTTTGGTTCCCTCGCTATCAGCGGCAATAGTGACCATGCGGCCTGAGGGCTTAAGCAGACTCCATGAGCGTTTTAAAGTTTCTCCACCGACGGCATCGAACACGACATCGAGATCATCGGCTCTGTCTTCAAATCTATCGTTGCGGTAATCTATGACTTCATTAGCCCCGAGCTTTGATAGAAAGTTGAAGTTTCGCCTGGAGGCGCTGGTAATCACATGCGCTCCGGCTCGTCGCGCGAGTTGAATCGCAAAGACACCCACCGCCCCGGATCCGCCGTGGATCAGAATTCGCTCGCCTGGTTTCAGGTTCGCCCGATCGAACAATCCCTGCCACGCCGTCAAAGCACCAATGGGGACGGTCGCCGCTTCCGGGTGACTCAATCGGGGAGGCTTTTGGGCTACTGAAGTCGAGGCGGTGGTACAATACTCGGCGGTAGCGCCATCAGCAAACCAGCCGTTCATTCCGAAGACCTCCTGCCCGATCTGGCCCTGATCGGCATCCGGACCGGCGGCCTCGACCACGCCGGAGAATTCGTGCCCGGGAATCGCGCCGGTTCTCCTTCCCCCGTCTGGGGTATGCGTGGTCGGATACCACTGCAGCTCCGTTGGGGTCACCCCCGCCGCTTGGACGCGAATGAGAATTTCCTCACGACCGGGCTGGGGCACCGGAGCCGTGCCCGCGATCAGGGCGGGAGAATCCAAGGAATCGTTGAAACGCATGACCTTCATCGCTTTTATAGTGGATCCATTTTGCATTGAGACTGTTTCTTGAGAGAGTGAAAACCTTTGAGCTGACGGGCGACGATGTTGACGCGCGGGGATTTTCGACCCTGGAGAAGCCTACTCGCTGAGCCACTCCAACCGGCGCGGGCTGAAAGCAAAGGTCCTCTTGGCCTTTTCGTTCGATGCGCCGTCAAGCTTTGTGCCGTAGTAAACGGCGTCCTCGCCATCTGCCTCGCGCGCTTGTTCTTCGGTGATCCTGGGCGGCGCTGGCGCTCCCAGCCAACGGGCGAACTCCGGCAACCATCGGCTGACCGGGGAAGGATCGTCATCGACGATATTGTAAATTCCGCTCGGCGCCGTCAGCGCCAAAACGGTGGCGACCGCCGCGTCCTCAATGTGAATCCAAGACCAGACTCCTGGTCCTTCTCCAATGATGGGCATTTCTCCACGTCGAACCTGATCGGCGACGGCCCCATCGGGGTGATACCAGGTCCTCGGGCCATAGAAAAATCCATAGCGAAGGCCGACACATTCGAGTTGCCCTGTATTCTGAAGTCGTGCTTCCAACTCGGCATACATTTGAGCGCTCAGAGCAATGCCGGGGCTTGCCTCGGTCGCCAGACCGTCCGACTCGTCAGCCAGTCCGGCGCCGGCCTTGAGAAAGAAGCCGCTCAGCTGTTGAATGTATCGACGCACGCCCGCTGTCTGGGCAGCTCGTAGCAGGTTGCCGCCGCCCTCGAGCCGCAGCTTCCGATCGCCGGGAAGTGCCGCGGCGATTTGTGAAGGATCTTTCGGCAGCGACGTGAGCTGATTGATGACGACCTCGGCCTCTGACTGTCGCAACGCGTCTCGCAGGGAAGATTCATCAAGTGCGTCTGCAGTGGCAACCGTTGCTCCCACTTCGGTGAGACTCTTCGCGCCGGCATCGGAACGAGACATCCCTGTTACGGTGTGCCCTCGACGAATCAATTCTGCGATCAGCGGTTGGCCAATTGCGCCGCTGGCTCCGGCAACAAAGATTTTCATGTCTGATAATTTGGACTACGGGTTGGCGACTATTCAATGAATACTCATCGCAAAACTCCACGGCATGGATCTTGGTATTGAAAGGAATTTTCCTAACTTTCGGGGTCTCGCGGACAACCTTGCTCGAGCAGTTGCAACCAATGGGAGGTTTGGTGTTGGTAATTAGCGCTTATCGGCAATTTTTTTTGGTGAAGCGTGAGAAGGCTCTCCAAAGCCCACACCGGAAACGCTTGGCTCAAAGACAAATCTAAGCGGGCAGGTTGCCAGTGAGACGCCCACTCTGCGGACCAAATTCGCATCCCAAGAGCAAACAAGCGCGAATGCCGTGCGAAAGCAGGTCGCGGGAATGCTCGTCGAGAGCCCCTTGCCTCGTCCTTTCCGCACGAGCGTCATCTGCTCGAACATCTGACCGAAGAAATGAACACTCGTCCCGATCTGTGAACGCGGACGAGACCAAGCGGCTTCTAATCCAGGCGCGGAGCCCGAAATTCAGCAAGACCACCCTGGTCGAGCGATCACTCTCATCGCACCAGTCGAAAGAAGGCACGAACCTCGTCGACGAATAGCTCCGGCTGTTCGAAGGCGGCGAAGTGCCCGCCCCGGTCGAGTTCGTTCCAGTAGCGAATGTCGA
>DATDKN010000295.1:0-3497 GCA_036519995.1 Terrimicrobium sp.
AGCACCTTGGATGATAGTCAACCAGCTCTGGAAGACTCAAGCACAGGCGACGTGATCGATTTCTACGGGCCGTGTAGCGAGGATCCGGTTGGAATAGATCAAGTCCAAGAGCAGAAATTGAAGCCCAGCATCGATTAGAGATGGAATGCTCTGATTAGTTGCGGTTCAGCAAAGACATCTGAAGACCCTGGAGGAGAACAATTATACCATGCCCTGCGTCACCCTTTCATTGCCGTCATGTCGGCAAGACTTACTAAGGTCGCGCAATGCCGAGCTTGCGCATTTTGGATTGGAGAGTTGTGCGCTTCATTCCGAGTTTGAATGCGGCGCCCGCAGGTCCGCCGATCACCCAATTGCTTTCACTGAGAGCGCGCGAGATGTGCTCCCGTTCCGCGTGCTCGAGGGTTCCGAGACCGTTCTGAGAAGCGGCCCCTGTGATTCTCGCCCTTTGTTTCAACTCAGCGACGGGAATTTTTAGGTCCGCGCTACGGGATAGGATGACCGCGCGCTCGATGAAGTTTTCGAGCTCACGCACATGGCCAGGCCAGTGGTAGTCCACCAAAGCACTCATCGTTTTCATCGGAATCGTATCAATCGGCTTTTTCATGCGCCGCGCATATTTCTGCGCGAAGTAACGCACGAGAAGAGGGATATCTTCTCTACGTTCGCGCAGCGGCGGGATCACGACCGGGAACACATTAAGCCGGTAATAAAGGTCAAGACGAAATTGATTGTCGGCAACCTTTTGCGCCAGATCCGCGTTGGTAGCTGCCACCACGCGAACATCCACGCGTATCGTTTTCGTGCTTCCCAGCCGCTCAAACTCTTGTTCCTGGAGGACGCGCAGGAGCTTAGGTTGGAGCTCGAGGGAGATATCGCCTACCTCGTCGAGAAAAATCGTGCCTCGGTGAGCCAGTTCGAACCGGCCGATTCGTTGCGCAATAGCGCCTGTGAAAGCTCCCTTCTCGTGCCCGAAAAGTTCGCTTTCGAGCAGCCCGGTCGGAATAGCGGAACAGTTCACTTTCACGAGTGTCCGCTCGCGACGCGTGCTGAGATTGTGAATGGCGCGAGCGATCAACTCCTTGCCGGTGCCGGTTTCACCTAGGATGAGAATCGTCGAATCCGTCGGCGCCACCGTCTGTATCTGTTCCAGGACCTTTTTCAAGGCAGGACTTTCACCGATGATCTCTTCGAAGTTGTGTTCGGTGCGGATCTCGTCTTGGAGGTAGAGCTTCTCTTCGCTAAGCTTGTTTGCCCGGTCCACGACTTGACCATACGCGAGCGCGTTCTCGACCCCGATGGCTATTTGATTGGCCACATGCTGTAGCAAATCGGCATCTTTTTGAGGAAAACTCTCCGCTTGTAAGCTCGCCACCACGAGCGTGCCGAGGGGCCGGCCGTGCGAAATGAGAGGCAAGAAACATCCGGACTTAAGTCCTTCCGCGCGGATGCGCGGGGTAAGCTCAAATTCCTCAATCTCCTGGAGGGTCACGAACAGCGGTTGACGTGAGGTTAAGGCTCGGCCGTGAGGCGTACCCTCTACAGGGATCCAGAGGCCTTCCTGGATCAAGCCCTTGCTGGCGGGAAAATCCAACGCGTGAATCTGCAAGCGCTGAGTTTGGGCGTCATAGAGCGACAGGCTGGCATATTCGTGCGGCACCAGGCGCCGCAGCGACGCGGAGACGGCATTGAGCAGTTCGCGTAAATCCAGCGATGAGACGATTGTATTGTTGACATCCAGCAAGAGCCTCAAGCGATCGTGCTCCTCCTTGAGTTGTTGCTGCACCGATTGTGTCTGCTCGAAGTTGAGCGCGTTCTCGACGGCGATCGCAACCTGGGAGGCGACTTCGTTTAGAAGCTGGACGTCTTCCGGCCCGAACGCATTTTCCTGCAAGCTCGCCAAGTTCAAAGCGCCAAGGGCACGGTTGTGCGAAATCAGCGGTAAGCAACAGACCGATTGAACTTTCTTCGCCAATAACAAGCGACAAATATCACTCGGGAAACCCTCAAGACCCTCGCGGTTCAGCACCACAGGTTTGCGCGACGAATAAGCCAGGCCTGTCGGCGTACCCTCGACGGGGACCGATAGACATTCCTCATAAAGTTTATTATCGACGGGAAAGTCCAGGGCATGGACCTGCAGACATCCGGTTTTAGGATCATAGAGGGATAGGCTCGCATATTCATGTGGCACCAGAGGGCGCAGCGATGCGGATACCGCGTTAAGCAGCTCGCTCAAGTTGAGGGTGGAGACCAGGGCATTGTTAACCTCTAGCAACAGGCTCAAATGGTCACGCTCCCCCTTGAATTGCTTCTGAAGCGACTGAGCCTGCTCAAAATTAAGCGCATTGTCGATGGCCATCGCCACTTGCCTTGCAACCTGCTCGAGAAATCGAAAGTCCGTGGGCTGATACGCTTTATCTCGAACGCTGCCTAAGGTCATCGCTCCCAGGCGTCTGTGCGCGGTGCTCAACGGCAAACAGCAGCAGGATTTGATGTGATTTTCGCGCAACCTCTGCATCGCGCGTGGGAACCGAACCTCGTGCTCAATGTCGGCGATAAGGAGAGCTTGCTGAGTTTGCCATACGAAACCCGCGAGCGATTCGTTGACGGGTAATTCAGGAACTAACTCTCCGGGCGCGGATTTTTCCAAAATGTGTATGCGCATTACTTTGCGCTGCGGATCATGCAGCCGCACACTCAAATAATCGAAGTGAAGCACATTGCGCAGCGGCTGGGCGAGATCGTGAAACAATTCGGATAGGTCTCGATGGGAGGCGATAGACTCCGTGACCTCTAGGAGGGCTTGATACTGATCCCGCAACGCCTCGGGGTTCTGATCCCCAAATTCTTGACTACGCATGGATGTAAGAATATCGCTCGATTCAATGCTACTCAAGCTACGCAATTGTCTTTCATCATCGCTTAGGAGACAGACACGATCGTGTCCGTCTTTCCATTCGTGAAAAGTATTTGCAATCACAACTGGCTCAAATGGTCGCCGACTTGACACAGTTCGGTTCGATCCGCATGATCAGCTGGTGGACGACGGCGACGTGGTCGCCGGCCAGTAGGGTTTGTTCGCGTCCGCGAACTCGTCGGTACCGTAACGATCATGGTGGCGGACCCATTCCATCGTGAATCCCAGATGGTCCTCGTCGCGGCCCTTGGGCACCATGTCGAGAATCATGTACGTGCCGACGAGTTGCTCGACGCCGCGCCCGTAGGTGGAGTACGTGTGGAAGAGGTCCCCACCGGGGTCCCTGTAAAAGACGCTGACGCCTGGCGCCTCCTCGCTGGGGAACTCCTGCATCGCGTAGTTGTAGTTCACCTTGCCTTGTGTCATCTCGTCCTTTGTGAACAAAACGTGGAAGTCAGGGTTAAAGTCGCTGCCGTATGACGACACCCACTTGAACCGCCAGCCCATGCGTTTCTTGAACGCCTCGATCTTGGCCAGCGGCGCTCGCGAGACCATCACTATCGTGACGTCGCGTGCT
>DATDKN010000296.1:0-3645 GCA_036519995.1 Terrimicrobium sp.
ATCGTTTTCACCCAGCTTGCCAACCTTCTTCAGCAATATTTCGTATCAGCGTTAGGGCGCGGTGACAGGCGAGCTAAAATGGATCAGCGCTGCGGCTGTTGCCTCCGACGCGGCCGACAGTTCACCGCCGCGGCGTCGCTCGATCGGCCCTTCATTCGCGTGAAAAGCGAAGAGCACCCTTTGCGAGTCGGCATGCGGGGTGAGGCGCGTGTCACCGTCGGCAGTCGCGCTTCGATCGAGCACGCCTTTGAGCCGATCCGCCAGCTGCGGGAGAATCTTCAACCGTGACCTCATGATGCGCACCATGACCGATCTGCGTTTGGAGGAACTCACTTCGCGTAATCCCGTCATGCGACGGTGTCTCCAACTGGCATCCTTTGCTGCCAGAAGCGACGCTCCGGTGCTCATTCTCGGCCGAACCGGCACGGGTAAGAGCCTGCTGGCGCATGCTATTCACAATTCTTCGGCGCGAGCGCACGGACCATTTGTTTCCTTCAACGCATCCTCAATGAGTGACACGCTGCTCGAAAGTTAGCTTTTCGGCCACGAGCGCGGCGCGTTCACCGGAGCAATGCATGTGCATCGAGGAAAGTTTGAGACGGCTCACACAGGGACACTATTCCTCGATGAAATTGCGGACATGAGTCCACTTGCCCAAGCGAAGATCCTGCGCGCGGTTGAGTATGGCGAGTTCGAGCGCGTCGGAGGTGAGCGCCTGCACCGTTCGAATGTCCGCATCATCTCCGCAACCAATTGCTCGCTGCGGGAGCGTATCGCCGCGGGCAAATTTCGCGAGGATCTCTACCATCGCCTTGATGGTCTCGTGCTGCTCATTCCCCCGCTGTGCGAGCGCCAGGAAGATTTGCCGTCTTTGATTGCCATCGAACTCGAGGCGGCTGCGGCTGAGATCGGAAAGCGCATCACCTCCATCCATCCTGTGGCCATGGAAATGCTGCTGAATCATGCCTGGCCAGGCAACCTGCGCGAACTTTATCATACCATGCGCAGCGTTGCGCTCTTTTGTGAAAAAATGGTAGTCCGGCCTGAGCATGTGTCATTTCATCGTGATCTTTCGTCGGAGCGATCACTAAACGGCGCGGCGCGACCCGCCGAGCGGGACGAAGCTGGCAATCATTTCGCTCTTGAAGTCATCATCCGTGAGCACGTCCGCCGCGTTTACGAGATGTCCGATCGCAACCAGCGCGAGACTGCGCGGATCCTCAGGATTTCGAGAGGCAAACTTTCGCGGCATCTGCGCGGCTTGGCTCCAAACTAGAGCGACACACGCTATTTCGAAGCGAGCAGCTTTATTTCAGAGCCATTAGGATCATTAGTCTTCAGTGCACGAGCCACAGATAAGCGACTTGGCCATAGCAGGTTCGCCGTTTGCATGGAGCCGAGCGCGAGATGGCACGGAATCTGATGTGTAAACTCTCGAGGTTTGAACGTGAGCGACCAACCGACCAAGCATTTAGCAGGCTCGACTCGCGCCGAGAAAACGTCAGCGGCAGCTCAAATCCGGCTCGACGATCTCATACCCAAGAAGAACCCGAAGGCCGGCCGCCGCATGGTGTTTGGTGCCAAACCGCAAAAACCTCAACAGAACGAACCACAAGCATGAAAGAAAAATCAACGAAACAATCCAAGAAGGACAAACCCGCTGTCCAAATCAAAGACCTCAAGCCAACTAAGGATGCTCAAGGCCAAAGGCGACTAATGCCTTCCCGAGATATAGAGATGATTCGGCGTCCGGGGGGAGGGCTTCCGCTTCGCTAAAGTCGATCGGCAACCAGGACCTCATTCGTTAATGCTTTAGCGACGACGCGCAGGGAAGCTCCCAGGGTGGCGGAGCCATCTTTCGCCCGTGGAGGCCGGTCCGGCAACGCTGGCGCGCAGCGCCCTGGGGAAGGGCAAAGCTGCTAGTCCAGGGCACGATCGACTCCGTCAAGTAACCTGGAAAGCAGCACGAGCAATCAGATTGCGTCAACGATCTGACTACTCACGAAGGGCGCAAGGCTGGAACGCCGAACGCCGAGGATATCAGACCGCGACAACGACAACAGAACAAAACACAAGCATGAAAGAGCAATCATCGAAGCAGTCCAAAAAGGCCAAAGCCGGCGTCGAACTTAAAGACCTCACACCAACCAAGGATTCCAAGGGACAACTTCGCCGCGGCCGCGAAATGCCTGGTGGCATGGAACCGGTTCGTCGGTTAGGCTCGTTATTGTAGTTACACACGCGCAGTAAGGTTCGAGTCTAGTGCGAACAGCTGGTTCCGTAGCGTTCGTTGACTAAGCATTGCGAGAGACTAACTAGCCGCCGCGGCGGATTTCACTGCACCGGGGAACTCCCAAGCGCAATAATCGCAACATGAAAGAGAAATCAGCCAGAGAGCCCAAGAAAGAGAAGAGCACGGTTAAACTCAAGGATCTCAAGCCAGCCAAGGACCCGAAAGGGGCGGCAGTTAGCAGACTTTTCAGAACGCCTTGGCGGTAGGAGAAAGCCGGCCTGAGGAATAGGGTTAAGTTGGCTGTAGCCGCTTGTCCCAATGAACGCCGGTAGCTTGGTAGGGACCGTGTCCTCGCCGTCGAGGATAGTTCTCTATGCGCGGTGTCCTCATCCTCGAGCCAATCCGCGGCGGCGGGGGACTGCCGGGGGGCCGAGGGCAAGTTATCGCAAGTTTTAAGTGGCCGGCGAACTAATTGCCTGTGCAAGAGATCAAGACGTTCTTCATTCTATGATCCGCTTGCGCTAGCTTGACCCGAGCGTCTCATCGTAGCTATCGCCCCAAGATAGCAAAGCCCGATGGCGAAGAGCAGTGTGCTGAAGCCGGTGGCTAAGGCGAGGTATTCACTGACTCCGCCGAACATCGCACCGAGAAGATTGGTTCCGTAGTCTCGAGCGAGCGCTGTCGATCGCTTCACTGCGGAACCAAACAACAATCCCGCGCACAGGATCGGGCTAAACATCAGGCCGGCGTAGAAAAGCGATTCGACGATACGGGACTCAAAGCTGATTGAGCCGACAGGAATGAAGAAGTTCAGCGCCAGTAACGTAAAGAGAATAGCTCCGACAAGCCATAATCTGACGACCTCAACCTTGGAGACAATGTAGTTCGCCACGAGCGCCATCGCCAGGACAGAGGCAATGGCGAGCGAAGCCACCACCCATGTTGAGCCCCACAGCAACGCAAATTGAGTAATCGATCGGGTTTCGAGGAGCATGAAGCCGGCGCCGAGAAGGAAGAAATCCCACGACCATCTCCCGGGCTGTCCACGAAGGACGAGGAAAACGGCGACTGTAGAAAGTACAAGGACGAGAGCGAGCGCGGAAAGATAGTGCTGGGGTATGTGGCGGTCACGGAGATAAAGAAACGGCCAATCGTCACTTGTCGGCTCAATGGTCGCATCGCGTCTATGGATACGTGCCGGACTTGGTGCGTGCGACTGCCCATACGCAGTAACGCGCGCCGGGATCGATGGATCGTTTGCCAGCTTGGATAGTCTCGGCCCAGCCATTAAGACCCCAAGATAGGCACGCGCTTCATGGACGTGCACACGTGGTTCCTGTCCAAAAGCCGCAGCCGAGATGTTTGCTAGCCGATCGACGAGCCATGGTTCGCGGAAGTAGTTGTAGACGACC
>DATDKN010000297.1:0-3255 GCA_036519995.1 Terrimicrobium sp.
TGCACCAGTTCATGCACAGCCTCGGCATAGTCGTTTGGCATCTTCTGAGGCTCGAATTTGCCCGACTGTTGTTCGATCACGATCTTCGTTGTGGGCGCGCTGATCCTGTCGCCTCTCCTTTTCAAGTTGAATCTTCGCGACGAGCCCCACTGACCGACGATCGTCAGCTCGAGCGGTGGAGGTGATGCAGGGTGATCTCTGGAGGACAGTTAAAGCGCACAGGGACGACAGATGACCCCGCGCCCACCGATGTGTAGCCAATCATGTCATGGTATTTCCAAGCGCCGGAGCCCATGGACCGCGGCAAGACTGAATTAAGCGTGATTGGGATACCGCCCGGTAGGCAGATCTGGCCGCCATGGGTATGGCCGCTCAACAGGACATTGAAGCCGGCAGCGGCGGCCTGCCGATACACTTCCGGCGTGTGCGAGATCAGGATGGAAAACTCGTCGTGAGGGATCGCGGCAGCAGTCTTCTCGATGTTGTCCACTCCGTAGGAACGGGCATCGTTGATGCCGCCGAGATAGAGGCGCTGGTCGCCGCGCTCGATAACGGCGCTCTCGTTGAGCAACACCCTTATTCCCATCGCCTCTAATCCAGGCACCATGCCAATCGTGTCGTGATCGCCGAGCACGCCGTAGATCGGGCCTTTGAGGGCATCACGCACGCGTGCCATTCCGGCAAGCGTTCTGTCATACGGACCGCAGGTCCCGCCCCGGTAATCACCGGTTAGAATGCAAACGTCGTAGCGTGCCTCAGCGAGTAGATCGATCGCGCGCTCCATTGCGCCTTCACTCATCTCGACATGAAGGTCACTGAGCTGAACGATGGTGAACTCGTCGAAGGCGTTCGGGAGGTGCGGCGAGTCGATGCGATTGTGCCGTATGGCGACCTTTGCCGCATTGCGAATGCCTCGCCAATAGAGCCCCGTCGCCATGAGGACCGCGCGGATCAGGACAGATGACAGCGCCAGATTCTCGATGGGAAAGAAGCGTATGCCTTGGCCGAAGACCTTCTCGATCTCGAGGCGCTGTCGCGCATGAGGCCCGAGTCGCTGGATTGTCTGAATATCTTGGTTCGTCATGGCCTGTGTGAGAGTTTCTGGAGTCATTGATCGTGGCTGCCGAAACCGCGTTAGTGAGCTGCGGCGCAACGATCAACGCAAATAGGATCAAGCATAGGACTCGAAACGCCTTCATATCGCTACCTTGAGCGTCATTGCCGGCCTGGCCTCTTGGATTAACTCTTAAGAGATGGGGGTTCCCCTAACGCTCTTGACCTTCTCGTTTGCGAACCGCGGTAGGCTCGGCTGTGAGGAGTCCCCTCCTCCCAATCACTCCCCGTCAGGAGTTGGATTTTGAAGCCCCGTAACCCCCCGTATACGGGGCTTCTTTTTCTCAGTTGCCAGGAGAGGCAGATGCCCTTTCAGGTCGTGGAGTTGAGGCTCGACGGGGAGGACCAGGTGATCGACCGCAGGGTCATCCCTTATCCCTATCCCCAGCGCCTCGACGCGGTTGACACTATCAAAAAGCTCATCGCGAGGCTGGACAAGGCGCATTACGAGGCGGAGCGCGATTTTTGGTCGGCTGTCGCCAAAGACGGGAAAACGCGGCTCAAATTTGTCATCGAAGGCGTCTAACCATGTTTGGATCGAAGCAACGAGGAAAGGTGATCGCTAAAGGATTGAAGATTGTCGGCAGCGTAATCGCCGAGGGCTTAGTGCAGGTCGATGGCCAGATTGATGGCGAACTCCACTGCACTTTTCTGGTCATTACCCGCGGGGCTCATGTCAACGGAACCGTTGCAGCCGAGCGCGTCGTTGTGGACGGAAAAGTCGAAGGTCCCATTCGGGGAGGAGAGGTTGTTCTGAAATCGCAAGCACATGTGGTTGGCGATGTTCACTATCAATCTCTTGCCATTGAGAGAGGCGCCTTTATCGATGGTCGTTTGGTGCAAGTTCGCGGAAACGGACAAACACTTAAAAAACTTGAATGGAAATCAATGAGGCAAATAGCAAACCGAGAAAGCCTCTCCCGCCGCATTGAACGGGCTGTGGAAGCTGATTTAGGTCCAACCCCGCAAAGAGATTTGGTACCCCACTGACGAGCGGTTGCTTCCGATAGGGGACGAGGGACGCTCGGTGGCCGGTAAACCACCCAAAAGCGAGACGATTACGCAGCTCCGGTCAAAAGACGGGGATGAGGAGCTCACCGCTCTGTTTCAGGAGTGGCTCATCGCGTTTGAAAAAACACAATCCGCAACAGGCGATGAAGAAACAGTCGCGCTGCTTGCGCTCTCCAGGATCGAGTCGCGCATCGCGGCCACACCGGCCGAAGGGCTGCGTGGAGTCGTGGCGAAGCTTGGGCTCGATCGTTTCCTGCAGGAACATGCCGACGCGGCAAGTGAGCAAGCTGTTTCCGCCTATGCTGACTTGGTACGTCTGACAGGCCATGACCCGGTGGCCGAGATTCTCGCCAAGCTGCGGAGTTCAAGCGGTCACTAGGTTTGGCAACCTTGAGGTGGCGCGGTGTCGGCGTGCTCAAACATTCTTATCAGTTGGGCCAACGTCGTTGCGGACATTTTTCGCATAGCACTGGCACGATGCACCTTCACCGTAATCTCGCTCAACCCCAGCTCGGCAGCTATTTGCTTATTCAGGTTTCCGGCTGCTACTCTTGCGATCACTTCCTTCTCACGGGCACTTAGGGACTCAAAATGTTCCCGTATAGTCGAGTGCAATTCCTGCATTTTTCGGCGGGCACTGTCCCGTTCCAGGGCCGCGAAAACCGCATCCAGTAGGTCCTGGCTTCGGAAGGGTTTGGTCAGGAAGTCGACTGCACCTGCCTTCATTGCGCGCACGGCTATCGCAACGTCTCCATGGCCGGTGACGAAAACAATAGGTACGTAAACGCCGGCTCTCGACAGCTTCTCTTGAACTTTGATGCCACTCATTCCGGGCAACCGCACATCGAGGACCAAGCAGCTCGTAGTGTCTGGAATTCGGACTTCGAGGAAGGCACCCGCCGACGCGTACAGTCTGACTTCTAGTCCGACGGACTCGAACAGCTCCTTTAGGGCTGCCCGGACTGAGGCGTCATCGTCAATAACGACGACGACTGCCTCTCTGGTTGCGTTCTCCTTCATGGGTAGCACCATCGCGGGTTGACCGGACGGCGGAATTTGTTTCGCTTGTTAGCCAAGGTGGCTTCAACGATCCATCGCAGCGATCGCGCCTTGTTGACGGCCAGCTGAGCC
>DATDKN010000298.1:0-5716 GCA_036519995.1 Terrimicrobium sp.
CGGCTCGGAGCGCTTCCGAGAAACTGGGAAAGTCCTTCGGCATGACCATGAATTCCTGGAAGTCGATCGGCGCATCGCTGTGCGCGCCACCATTCAGGATGTTCATCATGGGCACCGGGAGAACCTTCGCGTTCGGACCTCCAAGATACTTGTAGAGCGGAACTCCGATCTGCTGCGCGGCAGCCTTTGCGGTCGCAAGGGAAACTGCCAGAATGGCATTGGCACCGATCTTCTTTTTGTTCTCGGTCGCATCGAGTGCGATCATCGCCTTGTCGACTGCGACTTGGTCGAGTGCGTCCATGCCGACAAGCTCCGGAGCGAGAACTTTTTGGACGTTCGCAACCGCCTTGGTCACGCCTTTCCCGAGATAGGTCGTCTTGACTCCATCACGGAGCTCCCATGCTTCATGCTCCCCCGTTGAAGCTCCGCTGGGCACAGCAGCGCGCCCGATGGCACCGCCCGCGAGTTCCACGTCAGCCTCGACGGTGGGATTTCCGCGAGAGTCAATGATTTGGCGGGCAGTGACGGTTGTGATGAGGGTATCGGACATGGTAGTGGAGGGTTAGAAGTGGTGAGTTCCAGAAACGCTTTCGCGCGTCCGGTTGCAAGCAGATTTCTTGAGGGGAGGCCGTTCAGGCGGGAGCTGGTTCCGAAAGCGGGTGAACTTTCTCGCGGAGATCGTCCAAGCTCGTGAAAGGCTCGATGCGGACGATGGTGACGCTGCGAGTTCCTGATTCGGTGGGCAACTCGGCACTCTCGCCGACCCCCTTGCCCAGGAGCGCCTGTCCGATGACTGCTTTGTACGAGATGATTCCCAATGCGGGTGCGCTGTCCCAGGCGCCAAGGATGCAGTAGGTTTCTTCAGCGCCCGCCATGTCGCGCAACGTGACGACGGTGCCGATGGAGACTTGTGAGGTATCAGGATTCTCAAAGTTCGTTCCACGTGCCCGGGAAAGGTCGCGCTCGGCTTCCGCGCGGCGGCGCATCAGCACGCGCTGTTGTTCTTTGGCTGATTTGAACTCAAAGTTCTCGCGCAGATCCCCATACGATCGCGCGGTGGCAATATCCTTGGTGTTTTGAGGAATCTGTCGGCTGACAAGGTCCTCGTACTCTTCTTTGCGCTTCTCCAGGCTGGCCCAGGAAACGGTCAGGGTCTCCTCTCTTTCACCCGCCGCGCCCGTGATCATTTCCTGTATTTCTGGATAGAGTTTGACGATGCGAGCCAGCAGCGACCTCTTGTTGAGGTCATCAAACACAGGAGTCAACAGGAGGCGCCGCATGGCATCGCGCACTCCATCAGGTTCCGCGGACTCCAGGAGATCGCCAACCAGGGTGCGATCTTCGAGAAGCAAGTCATGGAGGCGCGCGCCTCGTCTTTCCGCCAGTTGATCGCGCTCCAGAGCACTCAGAACCGCCCCGAACAGATCGGCACCAAAAAGCTCAGGAAATGGACCGCCGCGTTCTTTGCAAAGCCAGACCAGGATTTCCGAGGACGCCGAGCGTTCGCTGATCCACCGAGCAAGCGCGGCGCGGAGTTCTTCGGCACGTCCTTCCCTCTCGACGAGACGCACTATCTCGATAACGAGACGCGAGGGCACGTTCTGCATGAGACGGAAAATCACATCCAACCAATTTTCAGGAAATGCCTTGGGAAACTCCTCAATGCAGCGCCGCTGCTTGGCTGCGGGAAGTGCGTTGAGCAGCTCAGGCAGACGGGCTTGCTCGCCTCGCAGGATGTCAGCGACCTCCGGCGCGTCCTTTCCCGGTTTGAGGGCTTGGTGGCGCGCAAGGATCTCATCTCGGGCGAGGAGAAGTTCAACCGCCTGCGCCGATTGCAACTTCCGGCCTTTATGCGCGGCGTCCTCGATCTGAACGGCGAGCGTTTGAAGCTCCTCGACTTCGTGGGCAAGGTCATCGAGCCCCCTGGTGATCTGATCGAGAG
Organism: Terrimicrobium sp.; assembly: GCA_036519995.1. Lineage (GTDB taxonomy): Bacteria > Verrucomicrobiota > Verrucomicrobiia > Chthoniobacterales > Terrimicrobiaceae > DASTFP01. The sequence goes on from DATDKN010000298.1 coordinate 1,943, forward strand.
CGGCCACCTGATCCTTGAGATGGCGGGCGCCACGAAATCGCTCGATGAGCCCCTTGCCGGGTGTAGATCGCGTGGCAAGCAGAACGACGGGCTCCGTCTTCTTGCCAGGCAGTTGAAAATGGCCGTCAGCCTTGAGTTTCTTCTTCGTGACCTCCCACCACTTCTTAAAGGTGGTGGCATCGAAGACCTCTGGCGCGAGCGCGCCCGCAATTTGCTCTAGCGTGGCGCGTCCGCTGTGATCGCGCAGAATATCGCGTAGCAAAGAAACCGGATCTTCCTGAGCCTGTTTCCGAACTCCAGCGGTGTCGGCGACTTTGCGAGCAAGAATGTGCTCAGCCGGAATCGGCTGGAGAGTTTCTGCGGCGTATTGGGCCTGCATAACATGGCCTTTCTTGGATTGAAAATCGATGACGATCTGACCGGTCAGCAAGCTCCACTCTGCTACTCGCCCGAAGCCCCAACTCTTGTGCAAGCAGCAGGCCCCTGGCTCGAGTTGCGAAAGGACCTCGGCGGCTTGGGGCGTAAGCTTTCCAGCATCGATGGCTTGTTGGAGTTCTTCGTTCATGATTCTTGTTTTCGGCTGATTTTCTGCGCGCTGCAAGGGCCAAGACGGTTTGCGCAGCCGAACCTAGGATGATTAATTGCCTGCCTCATGCGCGATGTCACTGACTCCGCCGCCGCCACCGAGCGAATTTCAGATGCGCTTCGACGGCTATTGCGCGAAGCCAATGGACAGTCGTTAACCGTGCGCGAGATGGTCAGGATTCTCCATGGTCGCGGACTGCAGTTCGTCGTGATTCTACTCTGTCTTCCCTTTCTGTTGCCAGTTTCGATTCCAGGAATTTCAATGCCCTTTGGACTGGCCATCGCCGTTTCCGGGCTTCGCATCGCCTTCGGACACCGACCTTGGCTGCCAGAATTTGTCTTGAACCGATCCATCTCCTATTCGGTGCTAGAGAGGATGGTCCATTTTGGGTGCACGATCTACGAGAAAGTGGAGAAGGTCATTCGACCGCGTCTCAACATCCTTCTCGATGGTCCGGGCATGGGAATGATGATCGGACTGGCAATCGCTCTTTCTGGAGTATTTCTCAGCTTGCCGATTCCACCGCCCTTTCCTTTGACCAACACCATTCCAGGCTTCGCCATTATTTGTCTTTCTCTCGGGCTGATGGAGAGAGATGGAGGGTTGATCCTCTGCGGATACCTGCTCACCGTGACTGCGGCCGTCTATGTCGGGATGATCGGATTTCTTGGCAAGGCAGGCGTCGAGCAACTTTGGCAGATCTTCAGAGCCCCCTAAGCGTTTTCGTTGTCCAGTCGCAGAGAAATCGACAGAGTTCGATTTTCGTCTCGAGGTGACGTGCTCTTTTGCTTCCGCGCGCCAGGAAGCCGAAGCCGGCGCCGTAGGAGGTGCCATTGACGACGCAGGCATTGGTGTGCGCAGAATCCAGTTGCTCGAGAGCGCGGGCAACGGCGTCCTCTCGCGAGCTGTCGAGCTCGTATTTCCATCCGACGATTATCGCCGTGGGAAACAGCCGTCTCAGGCGCGGAAGCAGCTTCTCGGCAGGGCGCAGGATGAGCCGCAATTCAGAGACGCTGCTTGAAATCTTGCTCTCGCGATCGCTCCCTTCAATCTCGTGCACCAGAAAATCACACAACGCCGCGGCGTGAAAGACGGCTGCTGGCTGCGTGGGAACCCGTTCGAGCAATGTCAGCAGCGAGGCGTTTGTCGTGAAAGGCACCACATTCACATCTCGCGGCTTCGGGTGGACCGCCATTTCGCCGCGAAGACAAAGCACCTCAAAGTTGGCGCGCGCCAAGGCCTCGGATAACAAAGATCCAAGTTCTCCGGTGGACTGGTTGGTGATTCGGCGAACCTTGTCGATTGGCTCGTAGGCCGGTCCGCAGGTTACAAGAGCCAGTGGCATTCGGGCAATTTCCACCGTGGCAATCTCATCCTCAACTCTCAAGTGACAGACTAGAGCCGCCATGATATTGAGATCAGGCATGAAGATCCTTGTTGCCTCCAGCGAGTTGACCCCTCTTGCCCGGACCGGTGGGCTAGCCGATGCAGTTGCTGAGCTGACGACCGAGTTGTCCCGGTTGGGACACGAGGTTAGCGTTGTGATTCCCTATTACCGCAGCATTCGGGAGGGGAAAGTGGCTAAGACGAAGAAGACGCGTGTCAAATTCAACGTTCAGGTTGGCAACGCGGGTATTCCCGTCGACGTTTTCGAGACTCAGACTCCGGAGGGTGTGCAGGTCTTCTTGATTGCGCGAGACGAGTATTTTGATCGGTCCGGGTTCTATGGAGTTGATGGGCGCGACTACCAGGACAACGCCGCGCGTTTCATCTATTTTACAAGGGCCGCCATCGAGTTGGCCGGTCGCATGAACCCCTCTCCGGAAATTCTTCTGGCGAATGGCTGGCAGACGGCGCTCCTGCCGGTTTTCGTCGCGGAACGGCGGCTTCCTTATCGGACCATTCTCACTCCGCAGTCGCTTGCCTTTCAGGGTAATTTCTGGAGCTACGACTTTGCATTGACCAATTTGCCCGGCGATTATTTCTCGGCGCACGGCGTCGAATACTACGGGAGCATGAATTGCCTGAAAGGCGGAATTCTGTTCGCTAACGCGGTTGTCCTCCCTGGTGAGCGCTATGTTTGGGAAGCCCAGACGCCTGAGCATGGTTTTGGCTTAGAAAATGTCCTTCGTGAGCATCAACACAAGCTCTATGGCATTCCATCCAGCGAACAAGTCAAAGACTGGAAACTCCCTTCGGGGGAAGGTTCCGATCGGCAGCGGTCGGCGCTTCTCGAAGCTGTCGGGCTTCCCGCCGATGAGCCGCGGGCGATCTTTGTTGCTTTCAGCCAGAGTTCCGAAGCTAAAGGTCTTGGAATATTATTTCCCGCCCTAGACCGCCTGCTTGCCGATAACGTGCGTTTGGTTCTGCTAGACGCTGTGCCAGCCGAGCACATTACGGCTCTCGAGATCGCCGAGCGCAAGCATCGCAAGCGCTTCGTGCATATCTCGCCGGCGGATGAGTCGCTGCAGCGTAAGGCGCTCGCGGGCGCCGACGTTTTTCTCGTCCCTGGACCAAGCGAACCCGAAGCGATCTGGCTACGACGCGCTATGCTCTACGGAGCCATTCCGCTCGCCGCGCAATGCCCGGGATTATTTCAATTTGTTCGTGATTGGGAACAGAGTCGCGGCGAAGGAAACGGCTTTGTTTTCTCCGCACAAACCGCCGACGGATTACTGGATGGCTGCCGCAAAGCACTCCGAGTCATCGATGATAAGGCAACGCGCGATTTGCTGCGGAAGCGATGCCTAAGTGCGGACTTCTCCTTGCAGGCGACCGCGCGCGCCCATGTCGAGCTCTTTGAGCGTCTCCTCGGGGAAAAGAAGGGCGCCCGGGCGGCTTGATCCAAGAGGTTCGCGCGCTGAAAGTACTCCACTTCGGGACGGAACTCGCAGCCGCGTGGTTTTACCTTTCGGTCGCCCACTGACTCGCCACTATTTCGTCCTCATTCTCGTCCCTCCTCCTCGAACCATCGCGGAAATTCGAGGACGAGCAGGAGGAGGGAGGACGAGGACGAACAGCGCCACCATGTGGGTCTTTCCCCTGAAGACTCCTCGGGAATTGATCTCACATAGGCTCCTTTTCAGCGATAAGGTTGGCAAATAAGAGCAGCGAATTCCCCAACATCGATGCAACCAGGCCGAGAGTTCTCTGCTTCTTCTGGGCAGCTTCGCTCGCGCTGATCTCTC
>DATDKN010000299.1:0-4276 GCA_036519995.1 Terrimicrobium sp.
CCGGGGATGTTGATAATGAAGCGATTGCCGTCCCGTCCGTCACGCAGCGTGCGGCGTAACGCAGAAATGTGGACCGTAAGATTGCCAGGATCGACAAACGTATTGGGCCAAACGCGTGCCATCAATTCTTGCATGCTGATCAGCTCGCCTGGGCGTTCAAGCAAAACAATCAGGATTTCCAGAGCGCGACTCCCGAGGCGCACCGGGTTGTCGCCTTCGAGCAGTAGAAACTGTGCCGGTGCCAACCGGAACGGTCCGAACGCAATTTCGCCCGGTGCCGGGATGACAGGACTGGTCCCTTTCCCGAATAACGGTTGGTCCGTACCCGAACTTTGAAGATTGGGTCTCGCATTGATCTCCGGTTCCGGGCGACATCGCGCCACTGCAGGCGCGGCTGTTGAGAGCGAGTGACGGGACGCCGTCATTGATCCTGGTGGGGTCATGGTGGCCTCTCATGCTCCTGGTGCGAGCGCATGATTGCTGTCACACCCGTGCCGGCGCCGCGATAGGGAATTCCATCGCTGTCAAACGCCGGCTTTGCCACTGGTTTTCACGTACATCGGGGCGCCGTTACCACCCACGATTCATCATTTAAGCTTTCCAAAAGTAACATGGTCTACCTCTCACAAATAGAAGCAGCTGTGGCACCGACAGGGTCAGTTATGCTAGTTTTCCGGTGTAGCAGATGCTGCTGTGAGAGCTGGGCGTGTCTGAGAAATTATTGCAGTACGAACGCATCGCGCGAACGCTGAGCACGCAGATTGAGCGTAATGTCCTGCGGCCCGGAGATCGCATGCCGTCGCTTCGCAGCATGCACGGGCAAAGCGGTGCCAGCCTGGGCACCATCACACACGCCTACGAGAGCCTCGAAGACTTGGGTCTGATCGAAGCACGGCCAAGGTCCGGCTATTACGTGCGTCCGCGCCCGTCACGGCCTGCTCCAGAGCCGGCGGTATCATCACCCCCCGCAGGCAGCACGAAGGTCAATATTGCAAGCCTTGTATTCGACGTGCTCGATGCCATCAAGCGGCCCGAAATCGTCGCGTTGGGATCAGCATTCCCAAGTCCAGAACACTTTCCAATCGAAAAGCTGAATAGAGCCGCAGCCGCCGCGGCGCGACGACTGTCAACGTGGAGCAGCGTAAGAGATTTGCCGCCGGGCAACAGCGAATTGCGACGGCTCATCGCGCTGCGCTACGCGGAAACGGGTGTGGACGTCGTACCCGAAGATATTGTCATCACCTGCGGCGCCATGGAGGCCATCAATCTCAGCCTGAGCGCCGTGGCAAGGCCGGGAGATATCATCGCAATCGAGTCACCGACCTTCTTCAACACCTTGCTCTCTATTGAGAGCATGGGCATGAAGGTAGTAGAGATTGCCACGAGCCCGCGCGACGGCATTGATCTTGGCTCGTTGCAAAATGCGGTGAACACTCTCGATGTGACAGCCTGCGTCGTCATGTCGAATTTTCAGAATCCGCTGGGAGCCTTGATGCCCGATGGAAAGAAGCGCGAGTTGGTTGCCATGCTCGCAAGGAGCAACATTCCTCTCATTGAAGATGATGTTTATGCGGAACTCTACTACGGCAAAACGAAACCGCAACCCGCGAAGGCTTTTGACCGGTCAGGGCTGGTTTTGCACTGCGGGTCTTTCGCCAAGAGCCTCGCGCCTGGCGCCCGCATCGGGTGGGTCATCCCCGGCAAGTTCAAGTCGGAGATTGAGCGTTTGAAGTTCATCACTACCATCTCCACAGCTTCGTTACCGCAGGCTGCCTTGGCCGAATATCTCAAAAATGGTGGCTATGAGCGTCATCTGCGGGAATTTCGGCAGCGTCTATCGGCATCACTTGCTGCTATGACTCAAGCGGTGTCCACACATTTTCCTGCGGGCTGCCGGCTCTCGCAGCCGCAGGGTGGTTACATGCTTTGGGTGGAAATGCCGGAGTCGATTGACGCACTACAGCTGCATCGACGCGCTCTGGCGGAAGGGATCAGTATCGCGCCGGGTCCGCTTTTCTCAGTAAGGAAGAAATACAAAAATTTTATACGCCTGAACTATGGCCACTTTCACGCCAAGCCGACCGTCGATGCCATTCGAACGTTGGGTCGCCTTAGCGCCGATCTCGTACTTTGAAGCGGCATGGAGTCCAGCGCCGACTGGGACCATAAACTACTGACATTATTGATCGAGGTCGGGAGCCAGGCGTGAAAACGTATGGTGCCACATTGCTTTCCACAGGTAGAGCACCCCCGTAACTTCAGTTTCAGAATTTGCCTGAGCCGACGCGTTCGATCCGGCATCTCCTTAGCAACAATTTGGCGCGATTTGCGGGCCTTCACTGGCACCGGTAGCACGTGCGCGTCTAGAACCCATTGCAGGCAAGGACTCGAAAGGAGAATGAAGCCATGGCAACTCAAACACTGACAGCGCCGAAACAGAACCAGACCGTCGAAGACAAGGCCCAGCACCTGCAGAAGCTATTCGCCGACGCGCCGCAGTACGCGAAAGCCGCGCTAGAGAATGTGTTCGGGGAGCTGACGTCGTTTGCCTCGAAGTCACGAGCACGGGTGGAAAGCGCCGGTCGGACAGGAATCCGTCAGGGCAAAGTCTCGGAACTCACCCTGATCGCCCCGTTCGCACCAGCCGGGGCCGCGCGTCTGCGCGCGTTGCTGCAGTTGCGGGATGGTAGCTTCGATGACACGGACCTGGTGGGCACTGTCCACGACATGCGTTTCGTGTTCCTGGACAACGACACGAAGCTGCTCTTCGCGACAGCCTACGACGGTGAGTGGGACCCCTACATCGATGACTTCGCAACGAAGATCACCGATCAAATGGATGTCATCTTCTCCGCGTGCGAAGGCTGGCCGGGGATTCGCAGTCCGAAGGTGAAGGACTGGATCGTCAAGCACCAGATCACGGCCGAAGGCTGGTACGTTGCCCATCCGGATCTGACGGTGTCGGAGACCGCACGCGTGAAGCGCATCGGCAAGGCGGTGGAAGAGTTCCTCGACAAGGTTGGTTGAGAGAACCGCAACACCAAACCAAACACACGAAAAGGAGAACTGATATGGCAACGCAAACACTGAGCAGACCCCAACAGGACCGGACCGTCGACCAGCAGATTCAGCTGCTCCGGGAGCTTTACGCTGACTCGCCGGGGGGGAAAACCGCGCTGGAGAACTCGATCCCGGCGCTCAGGGAGCAGTTAGCGGGGGGATTGCGATATGAGAGCGCCGGCCGGGTCGGCCTTCGTCAAGGTAAGGTCTCGGAGCTCACCCTGATCTTCAAGTTCGTGCCAGGCGGAGCGAAGCGACTTCGCGGCCTGCTGCAGGTGCTGGAAGCCAACTTCAGCGCGGAGAAGGTAACCACCGTCCACGATATGCGTTTTGTGTTCTTGGACAATGACACGAAGCTGCTCTTCGCCACCGCCTACGACGGCGATTCGTGGGACAGCTATCTCGACGAGTTCGCAACGAAGATTCCCGATGAGCTGGATCTGCTGTTCTCCGAACTCGAGGAGTTTCCGGGGTTTCGCGACCCCTCGGTGAAGGACTGGATCGCTAAGTACCAGATCCCCGCACAAAGCTGGTACGTCGCGCACCCAGATCTGACGGTGGTCGAGGCCGCACGACAGAAGCGCGTCAACAAGGCGGTCGAAGAATTCCTCGACAAGGTCGGTTGAATCAACAGCCGGATCACTCGGACATCGTCAAAGGAGAATGCTGTCATGGCAACGCAATCACTGACTAAACCGAAACAGGATCAGAGCGTCGAGCAAAAGATCAAGCAGCTGCGCGAACTGTATGCCGACGCACCGGAGGTAGCGCGAACCGCGCTCGAAAATCTCATAGAGGGGATGAAAGCCGCCCTCAGTTCGGGACAGAAAGCCCGTCTCGAGCGCGCGTCGATCAACGGCCGTATCGGATTGCGCCAGGGCAAAGTCTCCGAGCTGACAGTCATCCTAAAATTGTTGCCAGGAGGAGCAAAGCGAATCCGGGCGATGCTGGATATGGGAACCACAAACGCCGACAAGATCGGCACTTTGCATGACATGCGCTATGCGTTCTTCGACAGCGACACGAGGATTTTGTTCGCCACGACATATGACACGGAGTGGGACTCGTATATCGACGACTTTGCGACGAAGGTTCCCGATGACCTCGACGTGGTGTTCGGCAACTGCGAAGGCTGGCCGGGCATCCGCAGCCCCGCGGTGAAGGACTTCGTCGTAAAGCACCAGATTCAGGCCGAAGGCTGGTATGTCGCCAGTCC
>DATDKN010000300.1:0-5053 GCA_036519995.1 Terrimicrobium sp.
AGCGCCAGGTTCGGATCACTGAAGAAAGGATGCGCCCCCAAGCCGACCGCCTTTAACATCACGTTCACAAACCCGAGGACCGGATCGAACATGTAGAACCAGATCATCGCCGCGATGACGTTGGAAATCAGAAACGGCGTCAGCATCACCGAACGGACAAAGACCGACCCAGTCAGCCGCTTTAAGAGCACCGCAATCAAGAGTCCCAACACCGTCTGAATCGGGATGTTGTAGAGCACGTAGAGAAAGGTGACCCAAATCGCCTTCCAAAACTTCTCGTCATGGAAAAGTCGCACGTAATTGTCAAAGCCCACCCATTTCGGCGCCCGCAACAGGCTCCAGTTCGTCAGGCCAATGTAAAATGCCCGAATCGTCGGCAGCAGGTAGAAAAAAGTAAATCCGATCAGCGCTGGAGTAATGAAGACCAATCCGCAGAAAGCCTGGCTCCGCAGCAGCCCAGAGCGGCGGCGAGCCGGTCGCCGCGACCCCGACGATGCCGTCGAACGGGAGGAAAGGGAGGCAGGAGTCGGCATAAAGTAGTTCCAGGTAAAGCGGGAAGCGAGTGACAGGTGCTAGTATTTTGCGGATATTGACACGTGCTAGCAGGTTGTCAAAAGTTTTTTTGGAAATTTTGTTAGCGGTGGTGCTGGCGGGGGCTGGGGGCCGCTGTGGGCGGGCGGTTTCGCCGAGGTATTCTCGCCGAGGGAATCGGCCTGGTTCTGGCCCCGCAGGAGTCACGGATGACGAGTTCGAGGGGGAGGGCATCTTGTTGGCTGCCGATCCTTTCTTGCCTCATGAGTCGAATAGCAGCCTCGGCCAAGAGTTTGCCATGTTGATAGGGATGGGTGCGCACGGTGGTGAGTGGGGGAGAGGCAAAGGCGGCACTGGGCACGTCATCATATCCGACGACGGCAATATCGTGAGGCACGGAGAGTCCGGCCTGCCGGATGGCGAGCATGGCTCCGATCGCAATCGTATCGTTGCCCGCAAAGAGGGCCGTGGGGCGCGTATGTTCGGCGAGGATGTCTTTCATGGCCTGGTAGCCGCTCGCAAAGCTAAAGTCTGCTTGGGTGACGAGCGCTTGCTCGTAGGGAAGGCCTGCGTTGCTGAGCGCGGCTCGATAGCCCTCCAAGCGCCGCAAAGCGGAGACATAGTCCAGTGAGGAGTGACTGATGTGGGCGATCCGACGATGTCCCAGGGAGATGAGGTGGTTTGTGGCCCGTTGGCTCGCGGTGCCCTCCTGAGTCGCGATTGTGTTTCTCCATGGGCCATCGTTCGTTCCCGCGACCAACACCGGAAATTTCGACTTGAGCACTTTCGCGAGCGCTCGATCGCCTCGGCGGGGATTGATGACGATGAGGGCATCCACACGCTTGCTGTTCGCGAGCTTAAGGTAGGCTTGCTCGTCGCTAAGGTCGCGAAGGACTTCCATCACCAGCCGATATCCGCGTGCTCGGCAGACTTCGTTCAGACCACGGATCATCGTGGGGATGAAAGCATCGATGGCCAGCAAATCTCCGCGTGGAAAAACGAGCCCTATGCTTTGGCTGCGACCAGTGACTAACATTTGCGCCGCGGAGTTCGCCACGTAGCCGAGCCGGCGGGCAGTTTCCAACACGCGTGCCTTGGTTTTGGCGCTTAGATGAACTCCTGGCTGGTCATTGAGAATGTGCGAGACGGTCGTGCGCGACACTCCCGCTTCCCGGGCGATATCGAACGTCGTAATTCGTCTGGTCATGCTCTCTCCATCTGATGGCGGTCGTCCACCCCGGCCCGAAACGCCACCACTTCTCGGGCTTGACGCCGTCTGCTTCAGAAGAGGTGCCACGTGCTAGTAGGATGTCAAGATCTCCGCCAGAGTTCCTGTTTCTAATCAAGTCAAATCCATTTGCAACTATGGCTTGGTCAACTGTCCCGGCGGCGCTTTATTGGGGGCACCGCCATGAAGACATTCGAATATCGAAAGTTCGGCTTGGAGAACCTTGTCATGACCGAGCGCGAGACGCCGACTCCTTCTTCTTATGAAGCCCTTGTGAGATTTCATGCTGCGTCACTGAACTATCGGGATGTGATGTTCTTTAAGGGAGTCTACCGACCTGACGCGAAGTTTCCCACGGTGCCCTTATCGGACGGCGCCGGAGAAGTCATTGCTGTCGGCGAGGGCGTCTCCCGCTGGAAGGTCGGCGACCGGGTTTGCCCGATCTTCATGCAAGGCTGGCTCGAGGGCGCGGTGACCCCACAGAAGGGTCGGACCGCGCTCGGAGGCGGGGATTTGGACGGCGTCTTGCGTGAATATGCCGCCTTCGACGAGAATGGCCTAGTCCCAATTCCGGATCATCTCTCCTACGAGGAAGCGGCCACCTTGCCCTGCGCAGCGGTGACGGCTTGGCATGCGCTGGTGGAGTTTGGACGGATCAAAGCGGGCGCGACCGTTCTAGTCCTGGGCACGGGCGGCGTTTCCATCTTTGCCCTGCAGTTTGCGAAGTTGCACGGCGCTCGGGTCATTGCAACTTCGAGCAGTGATGAGAAGATCAAGCGCGTTCGAGCGCTCGGAGCGAATGAGGTTATCAACTACAAGCGAATTCCTGATTGGGACAAGGAAGTCTTCCAACTGACCGGCAAAATCGGCGTTGATCATGTGGTGGAAGTCGGTGGGGCCGGAACATTGCCGAAATCATTGAACGCGGTTCGAACCGGAGGAGACATTTCCGTGATCGGCGTCTTGGCAGGGGGAAGCGGATTGGATCCGGTGCGTCTCTTGATGAAGTCGGTTCGTTTGCAGGGCATCTTGGTCGGATCTCGTCAGATGTTTGAGGAGATGAACCGGGCCATTGCCGTGCACACGCTACGCCCGGTTATCGACAAGACATTCCCATTCGACCAGGCCCCCGAAGCCCTTGCCTATATGGAGAAGGGCTTGCACTTTGGGAAAATTGTCTTGACGATCTAAACGCGCTGCTCTGGAGCGCCTTATCTCATCGCGCCAGCCGTCGCGAAGCATGACCGCCAAAGGAGAATGCCACGTGCCAAATTTTTTTGCCGTAGGAACTGGAATCCTCTATGCTCAGGAGGCCGACTTGGTTGAATGCTTTTTCGGGAGAGCGAGAACGGTCTTCTGCGTCAAAGCGTTGACAGCTTGGCTTGATGGCGGATCGCCAGGAATTGGGAATTATTTCTTTATGAGTGACCAGCCTTCTCTCGAGCAAGTCCCGTTGGATGAGCGAACGCTCGCCTACTTGCGTGCCCTCAGCGTGCAATATCCGAACACCGACGCAACTCTCGCGGCCATCGCCAATCTCCGCGCCGCTCTCACCCTGCCGAAGGGCACCGTCCATGTGATCAGTGACATTCACGGGGAATTTAAGAAGCTCATTCACGTTATTAAAAACGCTTCCGGCTGCTTGCGTCCTTTAGTCGAGCACACTTTCGGCAAACGGCTCACGGCCGGCGAGAAGTTGGATCTCCTCAATATTATTTATTATCCACGCGAAGCCTACGAACATGTCCAGGATCGCTTGCCGGACGCCGTAGCGCGGCGGCATTTCCTCAGGAGGCAAACTCGACTGGCGATTGAGTTATTGCGACAGATTTCCCGCCACTACAGCATGGTGGCCATCGAACGCGTCTTTCCCTCCTATTATGAAACCCTGTTTCGGGAGCTTCTCTTTGGCGCCTATCTTTCGCGTTCCGACGATTACATCGACTCGATGCTCGATCAATTCGTCGAGCATGAGCAGGAACTGACCTTTTTGCGACTAATGGCGCGAATAATCCGCAATCTGCTTTTTTCGGAATTGGTTGTTGCCGGAGATTTCGGAGACCGTGGTCCGCGTATCGACAAGGCGATTGATTACGTCATGCACCAGCCGAACGTCTCGATCACTTGGGGAAATCACGATGTGACCTGGATGGGCGCCGCCTTGGGTCAGGAGGCTTGCATAGCGAACGTGCTGCGAATCTCGCTCCGCTATCAGCGGCTATTTCAGCTCGAGATGGGCTACGGCATCCCCATGGCTCCGCTGGAAAAGCTGATCCGAACGGTTTGGTCGGAGGATCCCGCCACCTGCTTCTCCTGCCACGGCAAGGGAATACGGGACGAGCTTTCCATGAGACAGATGCAAAAGGCGATGGCGATCATTCAGTTTAAGCTCGAGAGCCAGGTGATCGCGCGAAATCCCGATTTTCATCTGGAGCATCGAAACCTTCTTCACCAGATCGATCGCCAGGACTGGACCGTGCCGATCGAAGCTAGCCGTTACCCTATTTTGGACCGGAATTTTCCAACGATTGACTGGAGCGACCCGTACAAGCTTTCACCTGAAGAGGAAGAGTGCATGGCTCAATTGCGGCACTCATTCCTGCAAAGCCAAACGCTCCGCGATCAAATGCGTTTCGTGGAGGAAAAGGGAGCCATGCACCTGGTGCGCGATTACAATCTGATCTTCCACGGCTGTGTTCCTGTTGATCAAGCCGGGAATTTTCTCTCCCTCAAAGTCGCGGGGATTGAGTATCAGGGACAGGCACTTTTTGATGCGCTCACCCAAGTGGTTTATCGAGCGTTTCGCGACAAGAAACGTCCGCACCTGGATATGCTCTGGTACTTATGGTGTGGACCGCTTTCTCCGCTCTTCGGCAAGGACAAGATCTCAACCTTCGAAAACTACTTTGTTGCCGAGAAGGAGGCTCGGGTCGAAACAAAGAATCCCTACTTTAAATTAATTCACCAGAAAGATTTCTGTCGCAAGATCCTCCGCGACTTCGGCGTCAATCCCGAGCGCGGCCTCATCGTGAACGGACATGTCCCGGTCAAGATTGAAAAAGGCGAGTCGCCCATCAAGGCTAGCCACCAGGCAATCACTATCGATGGCGCCTTCTCCGAAGTCTACGGTGACAAAGGCTTCACGCTTGTCCTCGACGCAGATCGAACCTATCTGGCCCAGCACCACCACTTCGAGTCGATCAGCGAAGCGATTACACAAGGAGCCGACATCATCCCCAAGATCCACACGATGTGCATCTTTGATCCTCCGCGCCGCGTCGCCGACACCAGCGA
>DATDKN010000301.1:0-6326 GCA_036519995.1 Terrimicrobium sp.
TGCTCGCTATGCTGCTGCTCGCCTGGCCAAAGTCGCGGTCACTGGGCATGACGATCGTTGGGTTTCTTATCGCCGTCTTCCCGGCAAACGTCTACGCGGCCGCTCGACGCGTCCCTTTTGGCGGACACTCGGCGGGACCCCTCTACTTGCTCGTTCGCGCTCCCGTTCAACTTCTCCTCATCGCTTGGACATATTGGTTCCTGGTGAGGGGGAAGGGTTAGGGAGCATATGTGTCTCGTCCGGCGGCGGCCGGAGCGTCTTCCCGAACACGGTTTTCCAGCGCGATGCTGGAAATGCACGCGGGGACGCGTGCGCTCCCCGGAAATAGCAATACGCGCGCAATGGGAGTGTTCTTCTCGTCGCGAGTCAGGAACGCGCCTGCAGAAATGGCCTGGCGCTGGCGATCTGGTTGGAGGTTCTCGCCAACTGCTGCAGGAGAATCACGGTCTTGGCGTCCAAAATTTCCCCTCGGTCAATCATGGAGAATGCCTCATCGAAACCGAGTTCGACGATCTCGATGTCCTCACCCTCGTTCTGATCGCCTCCGCCGGAAGAGACGCGTTCCGAGTGGTTATACTCGGCAATGAAAAAGAAGAGCTTTTCCGTGACCGAACCGGGACTCATATACAATTCGAAGAGCTTCCTTGGAGGACCGATGCGAAATCCGGTCTCTTCTTCAACTTCCCTGCGGATAGTCGCTTCCGGATCTTCGGAGTCGAGCAGGCCTGCACACGCTTCCAGGAGCATTCCATCCCTCAGCCCGTTGACGAACGCCGGATAGCGGAATTGACGCGTGAGGATGAGGGTTCGCCTTGCGGAATTGACAAGCAGAATGACTGCTCCGTTACCACGATCGTAGGTTTCTCGGCTGAGCGTTTGCCAACTTCCGTTTGAGCGCCGGAAATCAAACGTGGTCTTCTTAAGAAGATACCAATCGTCGGAGAGAACTCTGACGTCACGAATGCGTATGCGATCAGTCATCTTGCATTACCCAGCCGCCGTTCCAGTCGCTGAAATCTCCGCGAGATCTTCGAACACCAGCTTGCCGTTCCGGCGTGCGATTTCGACCATCTCGTCAGCCCCTTTTGATGGGCCGCCCACGCGCAACACTGCGTCAACGCGTTCTGCCAGCATCCGGGAAATGGGATGGAAGATCTCCTCGAAGGCCGCATCTCCGATTTCTTGCGATCCGGCTTGCCGGATCAAGGGCAGAGCCAGCGATTCACCCAGAACGGGCAGGTGACCAAGACGAAATACGTCGAGCGCCGCTCGCGTCATCGTCTCGAGATTTTTCTCATCCTCGCGGGATCATCTCCGGTGTTCGAGCGGTACGGACCCGCCACCAGAATAAAGAGTCGATTTGATTTTGACATGCGCCCTGAGGCTACCCTGAAGTCTCCATCATAAAAAATGAATTGTAGAGATGCCGATCATCTGGAAAATAGATTGATATGAACCGCTCTCTGCTGGTGGACTTACCGGTTTTTCTTGCGGTCGCGAGGCAGGGAAGCATGACCAGGGCGGCAGCTGCCTTGAATACTGTTCAGTCGAACATCAGTTCGCGCATTCAGCGACTCGAAGAAGAACTTGGCGCGACGCTGCTAGTGCGAGATTCGCGCAGGATGCGCCTTACTCCCGATGGGGAGGCGTTGATGTCCTTCGCGCTGAGACTTGAAGAACTCTCCAGAGAGATTCTTGCGAAGTTCCGGCAGGATGACGAGCCTCGATCGGGTTCAATTCGGATTGGCGCAATCGAGACCTTTGCGGCATCTCGCCTTGTAGAAGTCATTGCGGGGTTTACGCGGACGCATCCTTCCGTCGATATCTCGGTTGAGACCGGGGGGACCGCTTTGCTGTGGGAGAAGATCCTCAAGTCGGAACTCGATGTAGCGTTCGTCTCCCGCCGAGCTAATGAACCCGCATTTGTCGAGGAGAAAGTCTTCGAAGACGAACTGGTCGTCATTGCTCGGGGAAAGGCGGGGTGCCTCGACGATCTGGTAGGTTCCGACAACGTCCGGCTCAAGATCTTCGTGCAGCGAAACGGATGTTCGTTTACCGCGCGGTTGACCGACTATTTGCGTGAGACGGGTGCGCCCAAGTGGCCGATGCGTGCGGTGGGAACACTCGAAGGTGTGATTGGGAGTGTGCGAGCAGGAGGGGGTATTGCCGTGCTCCCTCGAAGCTATCTGGAGCTCGCACCCGGAGCTCGAGACCTGTCGCTGTTCGACTTGCCGCAGAAGTTTCGCCGCGTGGAAATCTATTTGATCGTTCAGCGTTGGAAGTTTCCCATGCGTCTCCTTGATGCCTTTGTTCAATCCTGTCTCGGCGCTCGACGTCCGCGAGAGCTGCGGCTTTCGAGGGGTTGAACACGTGGGTGTGTGTCTGGTCTTCCGGAGGGGTTTATCTTTGAGATCGGCTGCATGCGCCGCCCTCTTTCTGGTCATTCCGGGTTGTGCGTGGAGAGTGGTGCCCCCTGAAGTTCGCGACGGAGTTCCCGTTTTCCTTTCCCAATATGCGTGGCACACGCGGCTTGCACTGCCTGACGGGACGGCCGCGTTTTACGAATATGGATTTGGAGAGTGGAACTTTTATGGATTGGAGAAAGAGGGGTTTTTCTCCGGATTTCGAGCGATTACCGGCTTGGGGAAGGGCGCCATGTCGCGGCGGACGCTTCCCTATACTCTGAGCGAGTCCGAATTCTCGAGCGTTGCGGGTAGCAATCGCTCGGCACTTCTCTATGTGGAGCGCGGGCTGGCGGAAGGCCTTCGAGGCGAACTCGAGCATCGGTGGCAGTCGAACGCGAATTCTCGAGTCGTGCGTGCGTGGGACGGCATCCCGGTTTCACGCGACCGGGCGGCCTATCACCTTTTTGCCAACTCGAACCATGCAGTGGCGAATTGGCTCAGGCGCTTGGGCTGCCAGGTGAACGGCAACACGGTGACCTCAAGGTTCCAAGTCATTACCGAATCGGACGCCGCCGTGCGTCAAGCTCCTCGACTACGCGACGGTGCGACTCCCTAGTGACCGGATAGAGAATCGTTAACACCATACCGATAATCAGGGCCAGAGCGGGTAGCGGTCCAATCGCCAGGCGGATGGTAAGCAAAGCCTTCTCTGGCTGCTCGGCAACAATCTGATCGGGTCCGCTGGGAACATAGCCGGAGAAAGCCAGAAGTTGGCCGACGATAAACGTGCCGATGGCCAGCGCCAACTTCTGAATGAAGACGCAAGTGCCATAATAGACGCCCTCGCGCCGACGGCCTGTTTTCAGCTCGTCGTATTCGACGACATCGGGAAGCATGGCGTTCGGGATGAGGTAGCAGACGGAGATGCCGAAACCCGCGATAAATGCCATGACAAAGAAGATGCGAACTTCGCCAGGTTGCAGGAACATCAAACCCGCTTGCGCAACGAGCCAGAAGCTCATTCCAATAAGATAGACTGGCTTCTTTCCGATCTTCACGCTTACCCAGCCCCAGAATGGCATGAGGCAGAGAGCGGTTGTCTGCACCGTCAGCGCCAGGAGATGGAAAGTGGTAGTCGAAAGCTGCAGCCAGCTTTGCGTGAAAAAGGGCAGAATAGTGGCCGTGAATTGCATCGAGAGCCACGAGCAGAGGTAGATTCCGCAAACCAGCAGAAACGGCTTGTTGCTCAGCACCAATTCGATCTGTTCGCGTAGGGACAAAGGTTTGGCGGCAAGCTCATCTGCGCTCTCCCGGCGAAGCCGCTGAGCATCTCTTGAGATCACGATCCTCCAAATGCCGGTAAGACAGAACAAAACAGAGGCAAGACCGATAATCCCAATCGATGCGCCAAAGACAGTATACTGCATAGACTTTGGCTCATTCTTCAAGAGGTGAAAGACAAGCAGCGCTGCGACCAGCCCGCCGACGCTTCCCGCCAGTGAAAATCCCATCCGGTAGGCGGTCAAACGCGATCGCTCGTCATAGTCGCGGCTCAGCTCAGCGGTAAGTGAAGCATGCGGCAGCGCGAGGGCCGTTGAAAAGGTGCTGAATAGAATAGCAACCACAAGATAGTAGGCAAAAGCGCCCCATCGCGCCTCCGGACCTGCAAACTCGGGCACTAGCCAGAACATGATGAAAAAGGCCGAGAACGGGAGCGCACTGACGACCATCCATGGCAGCCTGCGACCCCATGGGGTCTTTGTATGGTCCGAAAGCCACCCGATCAACGGGTCGTTGACGGCATCCCAAATTCTTGCCACGAGCAGAACGCTGCCGGCGAGTCCGGGATCCATCCCGGCGACATCGGTGAGGAAGACGAGTTGGAAAAAGATAATCGTGCTGCCTGCCATAGCCGGCCCCAACTCGCCTGCCCCATAGGCCAGACGCTCCAAGTTTCCGAATTGCGGGGCGTTTCTCCTCATTACTGCGGCAGCGATAGTGCTTTTATTGGAGAGAGGCTCCCTGGCTGGTGGCAGCTTGCCAGGACACGATGCGGCCACGGGCCGAGCAGCATTCTCAGGAACTCTGCTTGTTCAGTTCCTGATCTTCAGCGGTTGTCCGCCGTGGTCTGCTGCGGCGAAGTGGAGAAAACATTTGTCTGAGGACCCCAGCCGGCGAGCGATCTGTTCCGAAACCATCCTGCGATCCTACGGGGGACCAGAAGCCCGTCAATCGAAGGCTCGAGAATTTCGTCTCCGCGGGTTGGCCATTTATCGAAGGCCACGCGATCAACGTCCACTTTTTATCTCAATAGTAACGCTTCACGCGGGCGATGAAGGCCCGCCATTTCGCGCCCAAACGCCACCCGCCGGGAGCGCGACGATCGCGTTCGAGAAGAATGCGCGGACAGGGCTTTCCGTACTTGAAGTCCCAGCGCGGCCAGTGCATGTGCGGCACGATATTTCGCGTCGGGATGCCGTATTGCTTGGCCAGGTCTGCCGTCAGGCGCGCTGCTCGGTCGATGGCTGCAGCTTGCCGGCGACGATCTCGAAATTCGCAAATCTCGATACCGATGCTTTGACGGTCGCCCCCGCCACCGTAGTCGGCATGATCGCCCTGTTCGGTTGGGAGCAGGTGCTCGACGGCTTCCCGATCATCAACGCTAAAGTGCCAAACCACCCATCCCGACCGTCCGAAGCGTGGGTTGTTTCGACTCCTCTTGCCTTTAACGACGAGATAGCGCGCGTACTTGGCTGCTGTCGCCTCCATGTCTTGTGTCGAATGGATCGTGATGTAGCGCGGTCGCATCGTCCGGGCGACGAGCCGACCGTGGACATTGGGCGGCAAAAGCGCTACCCGGACACCACGCAGTCCAGAGGCTCGGTATTCGGGACCCGAGCAGCCAAGCGAAAAGAGGCCAGCGCCGACGAGCAAAACCAACGCTCTGCCTTGGCAGAGGAGTGCAAGCGGCGACGAGCTCTTCAATGGCTTCGTCCTTCGTTATTCGAATTGCTTTCGAAAGGAAAGAAGCTCCTCTCGGAGGTCGCGCAGCTCTGCCTTGAGTTCCGCGACCTGTTTTTCGATAGCTTCCAGTCTCGAAGTGTCCATAGCTGATCCCGCCTCAGTCGGGGGCGAATCGTTCTCTTGTATGGGCGCACTTTCCGGCATGATCGGCTCGCCCGAGAGAAGCTGTACGTAACGACTCTCCTTCTGACCCGGCCTGGCTGGCAAGACGCGAACCAGGGGCGACTCGCCTCTGGCGAGATCCGCGAGAAACGATTCGACCTGTTCCAGGCTATCGAAGAACTGCATGCGCTCCGTGCGGCTGCGGAGCTCTCCAAGAGTCTGCGGTCCGCGGAGCAGCAGAACACAGAGCAGGGCCACTTCGCGCGGGCTCAGATCGAAGTGATTGAGCAGTTCGTGACGAAACTTGGCGACCCGCGATCCCGCACTCATGATCATCACTGCCAGCTTCTTTTGTCGCAGTCCGTCCAACCCGCTCTCGACGGTCCTGGCATCGTAGGCGGTAATCGGATCGCGGTTGGTGGATTGATTGCATGCCGCGATCAGGCTGTTGAGCGAAAGCGGGTAATTTTCCGGCGTAATTCGCTCCTTCTCCAAGAGGCATCCGAGGATTCTTGTCTCTACGGGACTTAGGGTAAACAAGGCCACCGGAATCTTCTAGCGCAGGAAACGCCGAAATCCAAATCCGCAGTGCTGCTGGTGCTAGGTTCTAAAAAAAGGTTTCCGAAAGAGGTAGCGAGGGTGTCCCCACCATCGAGAGGGTGCGCCCGGCGATGGGGATATCGCTGTTACAATTTATCTGCTCGAACTTTGCGCTTCGAAGCTGATGCCGTTCCAAGTGTGACAAAATTGTCACAATCCTTTCTTTGGCGTTGGCGCGAATCATCTATTGATTGG
>DATDKN010000302.1:0-7887 GCA_036519995.1 Terrimicrobium sp.
GATGATCCCACACCGGGACCTTCGGTTGTCCCCGAGGAGAAGCCGACTGCGGCAAGCACCGCATCATTCGGTCCCGAGACAAGGCAGGCACTGCGAAGCCGGTTGCTCGATGCCTATGATCCGGTAAACCTCGGCTGGGGAACCGTTCACAAGTTTCTCGATTGGAACGTCATTGAATACTGCATGTCGGTCTCAGCTCGCGAGGGTGATAGTGCCGGATGGGACCGCATGGCGCGGGAAACTTTGTCTGTGCAACGCAACCTCTTCGATCCGGTCTGGGGAGGCGTTTATCAATATTCGACCGACGGGGATTGGAAGCATCCCCACTACGAGAAACTCCTACAATTTCAGGCTGAGAATCTTCGTATTTACTCCCTCGCCTATGCCCGCTGGGACGACCCTCAGTATCTAGAGGATGCCCGGCAGATTCGCCGCTATATGAAGGATTTTCTGGCCAGTCCCGAAGGAGCTTTTTACACCAGTCAGGACGCTGACCTCGTGCCGGGGGAGCACTCAGAAGGATACTTCGCTTTGGGCGACCAGGAGCGTCGCCAGCAGGGAATTCCTCGCGTCGATACCCACATTTATTCACGTGAGAACGGGTGGGCGATCCAAGCTCTTGCCACTCTTTACGCGGTCACCGGCGAGCCAGAAACCCTGCAGGATGCGGTTGCCGCGGCAGATTGGATCATCAAACACCGCTCCTTGCCCGCGGGAGGATTTTCGCATGACGAGAAGGACGGCGCAGGTCCCTACCTTGGTGACACTCTATTCATGGGCAACGCCTTCTTAACGCTCTATGCAGCCACAGGCGATCGACTGTGGCTGGAACGTGCCAGATCTGCGGCAAACTATATCGAGGCGCACTTTAAAAGCGATACAGGGTTCTCCACATCAGTCTTGACAAGCTCTCTGGCCCCGACCCGGCAGCTTGATGAGAACGTCGTAGTCGCAAGGTTTGCCAATCTGCTCAATCAATACACCGGCGATGCCGAGTTTCGCGAAATGGCCGAGCACGCGATGCGGTACCTCGTCTCCCAAGGCGAGACCAAACGGCGAGGCTATCAGGTGGCAGGCTTACTCCTTGCCGATCATGAACTCTCCGTGGCTCCGCTCCACATCACCGTGGTGGGAAGCAAAGCCGACCCAGCGGCGCGTGCTTTGTTTCTGGCCGCCCTGAAACAGCCGACTACTTACAAGCGCGTTGAATGGTTCGATGAGGCTGAGGGTCCTCTGCCGCATGCGGATGTGGAATACCCCCAAATCGGGAGAGCCGCGGCATTTCTCTGCACAGAAAAGAGTTGTTCCGCCCCGATCTTTACGCCGGAAAAATTTAAGGTGCGATAACTCTCCCGCCGAGGTCGAGAAAGCGACTCCCTACCACTGCACCACCGAACTGGCGTAGGTGAGTCCCCCGCCGAATACAACCATCAGGATGTAATCTCCGACCTTGAATCGACCTGTCCGATTGCCTTCGTCCAGCGCAATGGCGACGGCAGCTGCAGAGGTATTGCCGTAACGATCGAGGTTCACCTGAAATTTCGAGAGAGGAACGTTTAAGCGATCGGCAAGGGCCTCGATGATCCTAAGGTTCGCCTGGTGCGGAATGATGCAGGTGAGATCATCGACGGCCAGGCCGCTCTGCTTCAACGCACGGTTCGCTGCCGCCAGCATGGAGGTCACGGCCTGCTTGAAGGTTTCGCGGCCATTCATATGGAGGGTGTTGAGCCGCTGGTCGAAGTTCTCCTTGGTGACGGGGATGGCGCATCCCCCACCCGGCATGTGCAGGATCTCGCCGAAGTTTCCGTCGCTGCCCATGAAGGTGGTGATCACGCCGTGCGAGCCCGCGCGCCAGCGAAGGACGGCTGCGCCCGCCCCATCACCGAAGAGCACGCACGTATTACGATCGCCCCAATTCACGATCGAACTCAGCTTGTCGGCTCCGATTACCAAAACCGTGTTGTAGGTGTGGTTGCTGATGAACTGCTGGGCGACTTCGATTCCATAAAGAAATCCCGAGCATGCTGCCGAAACGTCGAAGCAGGCGGCCTTATCGGCTCCAAGCAACCGCTGAACATGGCAGGCCGTCGAGGGAAAGAACGTGTCCGGCGTAACCGTCGCCACAATGATCAGATCGATTTCGGTAGCTTCCACCCCAGCTTGCTCCATGGCATTGCGCGCGGCAGAAGCTGCCATGTGGCTGGTGTGCTCGCCCTCAGCGGCGACACGCCGCTCTTTGATCCCTGTCCGGCTGGTGATCCACTCATCGGTTGTCTCGACGATTTTCTCGAGATCAGCGTTGGTGAGGATCCGCTCCGGGACATAGCTGCCGGTCCCAATGATGGAAACGGCGCGGCTAGGCTGGCGGGACCGCGTCCGCGGGATTTTCTTCATTGTAGCGCTTGATGGCCTCAACGATGCGGGGATTGATGCCCAGTTCGACGAATTCGCAGGCAACACGCAAGGCATTTTTGATGGCCAGAGCGCTGCTTGCGCCATGCGCGATGATGGCTACCCCGTTGACACCAACCAGCGGACTTCCACCATACATCTCATAGTTGGTCCGGTTGCGGATCGCGAGGAAGGCATCCTTCGCCAGCATAGCGCCGAGCTTGCGAATCGGGTTGGCCATTAGCTCGCGCTTGAGCCAGTGAAACACCGCGGAAGCAGTCGCCTCGCACACCTTCAGGGTAACGTTACCGACAAAGCCGTCGCAGAGGACCACTTCAACCGGGTTCTCGAAGAGATCGTGCCCCTCGACATTACCTCGGAAGTTCAGCTTGCTTCTCTTCAGCAACTTGAAGATGTCCTTGGTAAACTCGCTTCCTTTGACATCCTCACCTCCGATGGACATCAGCCCGACGGCGGGATTCGCGAAGCCGAGCACGTATTTGGAAATGACCGTGCCCATGATCGCGTACTGCAGCATGTGCTCCGGACGCGCATCGACATTCGCGCCGGCATCGATCAGCACGCAGACGTTGTGCTCCGTCGGAAGATAGGAGGCAATGCCCGGACGCTCGACACCTTCCAAGGTGCGAAGCTTGATCGTGGTCCCGGCGACAACCGCGCCGGTGTGCCCTGCACTGACAATGGCATCTGCCTGGCCGCGTTTTACCAGATCGATGGCACGACTAACAGACGAGTCCTTCTTGCGGCGAATCGCATCCACCGGATGTTCGTTCATCTCGACAACCTGCGTCGTATGAATTATCTCGATCCGAGAGTCTTCATAGCCGAGCTCCTGGATCTCCCGCTTCACGGCGGCTTGGTCGCCGGTCAGAAAAAGCCTTCTGATTTTCGGATACTCTCGTAGAGCCAGCACTGCCCCGGCGACGGTGTTTCGCGGGGCATAATCGCCACCCATTGCGTCGAGGGCGATTCTCATGGGAGAATTAACCTGCGTCTACCGTCAGAACCTGGCGACCCTTGTAATAACCACACGCCGGACAGGCGGTGTGCCCACGCACACTGGCGCCGCACTGCGGGCACTGGGAAAGCTTCGGAGCATGCCAGCGGTTCGCCGCCTTGCGGGTGCGCAAGCGCATTTTGGAGGTTTTGCGTTTTGGAACTCCCATAAAATCCGTCTATTATTTTTGTCGTTTTTCGGTCTTCAAACCATCCAGAACGCCCCATGGCGCGTTGCCCGGAGGCTGGGAGGCATCGCCGGGCGGCTGTGAAAAGCGGGCTGGACAGGTCTTCTTTCCCTCCGCATCACAGCGGGGATGAGCTGGAAGAGCAAGATGTATATCTTCACGGACCTCCTCGGTCAAGTCAACCGACTCCTTCCCGTCGAGTTCCTTTTGCAGCGCGAAGTGGTCGACAGACAACGTGGTTTCAAATTCGTCCAGACAGGCCACGCATCTCAGGCGCACACACACACTGAGACGACCGATGGCGAAGAGACCGCCACCCGAGAGACCCACGTCTAGTTGATACTCTAAGGGCGAACACGCGTGCGCGCCCGCCTCTTCGAGGTCCAAGAAGCCGGCATCCTCGTCGCCCTCGACATGAAGAGTGCTCCCCTGTGGAATTCGGCGCAGATGAATCTTCATGAACGAACGCTCCATGTGAAAAGACGAACTTTCAACGCGCAAGTTGAGCCCCGACAAGCGTGCTAGGGTCCTGCCGAGCGCCATTCCCGCCGCGGGGCACGTGCCACTAAGAACTTGCGAAGCCACGCGAGCAGCACGTGAGCCGGGTGCAAGGCAAAGGCGGTAAAGATCGGGTCGAACGGGTAACGGAATTCCCATTGAACGGACCCAAATAATGTCGCCAGCAGGCCGAGAAGCGCGATTCCTGTCAACAGCGGAATTCTCAGATCGACTGGCCCGGCCAAGCGTGCCAACAACAACCCGAACGCGCCGAACAAGAACCAGCAATAGTTTGGAATGAGTTTTCGGCTTATGTTGAACAAGAGGTCGCCCGGCGCGTTGTAAGGAGGGGTTGCGGACACCGTCCAAGGCTTCACGTCAGGCTGCCAAGGGAGCCAAGAACCCTGCTTTCTTGTCTCATTGGCGACAAACAAGGGTGTCGAGGGGAGCAGATCTCCCTCGCTCGGCAAAGCCAAGCCCTTCGCAGCGTAGCGGGCGTAGACCTCCTCTCTTTGCCGGACGAAGGAACGGCTAAGGTCTCGCAAATTGCTGATCTTGAAAGTCTTCTTATCTCGATAATCAAACACGGTTTCGAGGTGCTCAAGGTAGCGCAAAAGAGAACCTCCTGGATCTCGCCAGATCGATTCCATCCCGGCCCTTCTCAGCAGATCGAAATCGTAGCCTCGGGCCTCCTTTTGCACCGCATAGATCAGCGAATTGAACATCCGCTGGGTCGAACATCGAAAGAAAATATCCGAGGTGATTTCGTGCTGCACGTATACTGGGGTCGGGAGAATCTTTGCCTCAACGAAGTCTGCCAGTTGCCGGGAGGCTGGGCCATTTTCCGGCGAGATCACGCGCTCCTGCACGAATAAGCGATAAAAGGGAAGGTGTGCATCGCCGAGCTTGGCGAAACAAAATTCACCATACCTAAAGTAATTGAACGAGCACATCGCTAGATAAGCGACCGCATAAATAGTCAAAAAAACGCCCGCATTCAGGAACCGGCGAGCGACGGCTACGTTTGCAGGGAGGAACGGCAGAAGGAAACATAACAGGAAAGTTTGATTTCCCGGTCGATTGAGAACCAAAAGGGAGGCGAGCACTGCGCTGCCCACCCACGCCCCCAGGCGGCTCGAACCCATGGCGAAGAAAGTGCAGCTAAACCAGAAGCAAAGCAGAACGGTCTGGAGAGTTTCGGAACCTATCGAGTTAAAGGACCAGAACAGCCACAGGTTTAAGGCAACGAGGACGTTCAGAGCCCACGCCAAGACGAGGCTGAACTCGCGCAAGACAGCGAAAACCGCGGTGATGCTTGCCGCGTAGGCAAGGGACAGAATCACCTCAATACCGCCCTCCCCGAAGATCTGGAAGCATGTTCCATAAAAGATCGGCGTCAGCGGCGTGCGAAAGAGCATCAGTAGCGGAAATTCCGGCTCGATCGCGAAAAGGTCTCGAAACCAGAGGAAGTACGTCGTCATGTCCCGTCCGGGCCGCAAGGGAAAGAAAAGCGCGAGGAGCCAGAACCAGGCCACCATCACGACGAAAGAGGCCAACAATGGAGAGAACCTTCGCCAAGCCTCCGCGCTCCAAGTCGAGGCGCGCATGTTATTCACTCGACGGGGGACGCAATCTCTCCTTTGGAAAACTTCTCTTCCAGCCTTTGCGCGACCAACGCGGGAACAAACGAGGTCACGTCTCCGCCGAGCCGACCCACTTCCTTAACGATCCGGGAGCTGAGAAAGGTATACTCTTCTTTGGGGGTCAGGAAAATCGTCTCGAGCCGAGGCTGCAAGCTTCGGTTCATTAGAGCCATTTGAAACTCAAACTCAAAATCGGAAACGGCCCGAAGACCGCGGATGACGACAAATGCATCCTCGGCGACCGCGAAGTTCACCAGCAGCCCATCGAGCTTCTTAACCACGATGTTCGGCGTATCTTGAAGAGATTCCTCGATCATGGAAATACGCTCGTCCGCGCTGAAGAGGGAGCGCTTGGCCTCGTTGTGCGCAACGGCGACGATGAGAGAATCGAAGAGGTGGCAGGCACGGTGAATAATGTCGACGTGCCCCAGGGTAAGGGGATCGAAGCTCCCCGGATAGATGGCTCGCGTCACTCCCATTCGATGGTCGCGGGTGGCTTGCTGGAGACGTCGAAACACACGCGGTTGACGCCGCGCACTTCATTGATGATCCGGGTGGAGATGCGCCCGAGCAGATCGTACGGTATTCGCACCCAGTCCGCCGTCATTCCGTCGAGACTCTCAACAATGCGAAGGGCAATGGTGTTTTCGTAAGTGCGTTCGTCCCCCATTACACCGACGGATTGGACCGGCAGCAGCACGGCAAAGGACTGCCAAACCTTGTAGTACCATCCGCTGGCCTTCATCTCTTCGAGAACAATCGCGTCAGCGTCTCTCACGATCCGGAGTTTTTCGGAGGTTATCTCACCAAGGATCCTGACGGCAAGGCCGGGACCAGGAAAAGGCTGGCGATGGACGATTTCTTTTGGCAACCCGAGCTCGAGTCCCACTTCACGCACTTCATCTTTGAAAAGCTGCCGCAGAGGCTCGACGAGCCGGAACTTCATGCGCTCGGGGAGACCGCCGACATTGTGATGACTCTTAATGAGTGCGGCCGGGTTGCCCGAGATCGAAACACTTTCAATCACGTCGGGATAAAGCGTTCCTTGGGCGAGGAATCGGTATCGCCCCGGTGAGGTCTCCTTTAACTTGCGGGCTTCGGCTTCGAATACCTTGATGAACTCGTTGCCAATGATCTTGCGCTTTCGTTCCGGATCGACAACCCCCTTCAGCCGAGCCAGGAACCGCCGGGAGGCGTCAACAGTTCTGAGGCGGATGTGGAAATGCCCGCTAAAAAGCCGCTCGACGGCTTCCGCCTCGCGCGCGCGCAACAGTCCGTTATCCACAAAAATGCAGGTCAGTTGATCGCCGACGGCCTTATGGACCAGCGCCGCTGCCACCGAAGAGTCCACACCGCCACTGAGACCCAAGATGACGCGACCTTCACCGACCTCCTCGCGAATCTGGCGGCAAGAACGCTCAATGAAAGAACCCATCGTCCACTGCGATTTACAACCGCAAATTCGATGAACGAAATTCTCGAGAATCACCTTTCCACGGGGGGTATGTGCGACCTCAGGATGAAATTGGAGGCCGTAAATCCGTCGCTTGACATCTCCGATCGCGGCGTTGGCTGAATTCTCCGTCCTACCCAAGGCGCGAAAGCCTTTGGGAAGTTTCGTGATCTTGTCTCCGTGACTATTCCAAACGTCGAGTTCCGCGGGAAGGCCACAAAAGAGATCGGATCGCCTGTCTACCTGCAGTTTTCCCGGACCATACTCACGCTGCGCGGAACGCTCAACATTCCCGCCGAGATCAAAGGCAAGAAGCTGCAGCCCGTAGCAAATCCCGAGAATTGGCACGCCCAGTGCGTAGATATCTTTGTCGAGCACGGGAGCATTGGGCGCGTAAACGCTCGCCGGACCACCCGAAAGAATAATTCCTTTTGGCGCATCGTCTCGAATGGTCGAGCATCGGGTCCAAAACGGAAGGATCTCGGAATAGACGCGACATTCGCGCACTCGTCGGGCGATCACCTGCGTATATTGCGAGCCAAAATCAAGAATGATGATTTTGTCCTCGGGTGAGAACGCATGTTCGGACATTGAGGCAGTCTATCGAAAATTAGGGTGAATGATCCTTGGAAAACCGGACTGGCATTCGAAAGGTCAGAATGACCACGGACCCTCTCGCTCGCACATTCTGACTGTG
>DATDKN010000303.1:0-10060 GCA_036519995.1 Terrimicrobium sp.
TTTGTTTCCTTTGTGTTTGGGCCAGGATCAGCAAATTGCGGACCACCTGCCCTGCTCCAACCATTTTTCTAATAACGACCAGTTCGGTCGTTTTTCAAGGCAGCGTTTGTAGGGGCTTTAGCTGGCGTGTCAACGGAAAAAGTTGGGTTTTTTGGGGAGGCTAGGCGGGCATGTAGAGGATGCGGCCGCACTGAGGGCAATGGACAATGCCTCTGGCTGCTCGGACCTGGACGACGGTCTGGGCGGTGACTTTCATGTGGCAGCCCATGCAGACTTCATGTTCGAGGGTGGCGACAGCGAGCCCGTGCTTGGTTTTGAAAAGGTGGAGGTAGACGTCGCGGACGCTTTCGTCGAGAAGCTCAGCGAGCCGGTCGTGCTCGCTTTTGAGTTCTGCAATCCGGGTTTCCAGGTTGGATTTTTTGCTCTCCAGCCCGGCCAGGAGGTGTTCAATTTTGCTGCGTTCCTCGGCATGGGCTTTTTCCGCGGCGACGATTTGCGGGTGGAGAGTTTCGAGTTCCTCCATGAGGTCGAGTTCGCGATCTTCGAGCGCGGTGACAGTCTTTTCGGCAGCTTCGATTTCGTGGGCGAGGGCGGAATATTCCTCGTTTCTGCGCGTTTGGAGTTGTTGTTGTTTGTATCGGGCGATGGCATCGCGCTTGGCCCCTGCTTCGATTTCCAGATTCCGCCTTTCGATCTCGATCTCTTTGGCGCGGGTTTTTGCCTTCTCGAGCCGACTGGCGGAGTCGGCGAGTTGCTTTTCTCGTGCCGTACGCTCTTCGGGCAAGTGGACGATCTCCGTTTGGAAGCTTCGAAGGCGCTGGTCTCGATCCTGCAAGGTGAGCAGCTTCTCGATGACATCAAGCATTGGCGAATGATGATCGGCCCGCCCGAAATAATCCAGCGAGCAGTTTGAGACGAGCGTGAGCTGGTGGTGTCGGCCCCGCAGGCGCTAGGCGCCAGCAGAGCCGAGGGCCGCTACAACGACGAGTCCCCTCGGCAGCGTTGCAGCACCGAAATTGGTCGCTGCCTTGCTGGCGAGCTATTCCTTCCAGCGGCGGGCGTTGGGAGCGTCGAGGCCGATTTGGTCAAGGATTCGCCACACGACGGTGTCGGCCAGTTCAGTGAGATCGACTGGTCGAGTATAGAACGAGGGAGAGGCAGGCAGAAGGACTGCACCGGCCTCGATCGCGGCGAGGGCGTTGCGAGCGTGAATAAGATTCCACGGGGTCTCGCGAGGCACGAGGATGAGCTTGCGACGTTCCTTCAAGAACACATCGGCAGCACGCAGGATCAGGCTTTCGCTGACGCCATGAGCGATGCGGCCAAGCGTGCTCATCGAGCAGGGAATTACGATCATGGCATCGAACTTTGTGCTGCCGCTGGCGAAGGGGGCATTCATGCTCTTGTCGGAATGCTCGACCATGCCAGCGGGAAGCTTTAGTTCGCCGATCTCGTCATGGATGACCTGCTTTGCGTACGGGCTGAAGACGATGTGCAGTTCGTGCTCGGCAGTGTCCAAATAATGAATCAAGCGCTGCAGATAGACAGCGCCGCTCGCTCCGGTTGCGGCGAGGACGAGACGCATTTCAGGAAAGTGTCTGCAAGAAATTCCCCCGGCGAGCCGTGGTCTTTGACGCAGCCTAGATCAACTTCGGTTCGTGGAGGGCCCTGAGGATAGTTGAAGTTCTTCCTAAGGCATCAGCGTAGAGCGCCGTTGCGGCGGGATCGGGTTCGTTGCGGGAGGATTCATCGAGTTGGATCAACCGGTCAGAAATCTCAGCCAGGGTGGCGTCGGATCCATGTTCTTTGTTCCAGACCCATCCTGCTTGCACGGCGCCGCCAAGGCCGGCGCCTTCTCCGCTCTGCAAGCAGACCGTTGGCACACCGAAGATGTCCGCGCACATTTTCCGCCAGAGGCGGCTGTTGCTGCCGCCTCCGGTCAGACGTATTTGCGAAGGATTCATGCCAAGTTGGCGGAAGCGAGCCAGACCATATCCGAGGCCGAGGGTAACTCCCTCGTAGGCCGCGCGAGCCATATGCGCGGGTGTAAAATTCGCTAGGTTCAGACCGTGGAATACGCCGGTCCCATTAGGCAAGTCGGGCGTGCGCTCACCCGTCAGATAGGGAAGCAGAAGAAGGCCACCACAGCCGGCCGGCACCGAGCGAATCTCCTCTTCCAGCCGCGGATAATCCCAGCTGAAAAGCTTGCGGACATGTTCGGTGACAAGCGTGAGATTCAGCGTGCAAACAAGCGGCAGCCAATTGTCGGTACTGTCGCAAAAGGCAGCCACCTCGCCGCGGGGATCGATGATTGGCACTGCGGAAAAGGCGAACAGAGTTCCCGAGGTTCCCAGGCTTGCCGTGACCACACCAGGCTGGATATTGCCGGTGCCGATGGCAGCCATCATGTTGTCGCCACCTCCGGCGCTGACGGCAGGTGGCGTAGAAAGACCCCATTTCTGGCAGAGTTCTTTGCGCAAATCTCCATGCGCAACTGTTGACGATTCAAGCGACGGGAGCTTGCCGGGCAGGTCCTCCGCAACGTAGTTGACGACCTTCGTTGACCACTGCCGGGTTTCCACGTCGAGCAGCGCCGTGCCCGAGGCGTCGCCAAATTCCATTCTTTTGACCCCGGTCAGCCAAAAGTTGAGATAGTCATGCGGCAGCAAGACACTGTCGGTTTTCTTCCAGTTTTCGGGCTCATTCTGACGCAGCCACAAAATCTTGGGGGCCGTATAGCCGGTGCGCATGGTATTTCCCACCAGGGCGATCACCGCGTTCGGGCCGCCGAAATGCTCAGTGATCTGGTCGCATTGCTCCCCGGTAGTCGTGTCGTTCCAGAGCTTGGCGGGGCGAACGACTTGGTCATTTTTGTCGAGGACGACCAGCCCATGTTGTTGCCCACTCACTCCGATGCCGCGAATCTCCCCTTTGCGCGAGCCGAGTTTGGCAATTACTTCGCCGATGGATTGTTCCGCGGCGTCAACCCAATCCTGGGGATTTTGTTCCATCGCGCCGGCCGGCAGATTGGGAACGAATCCGTAGGCCTGTTGCCCGGAAGCGAGGACTTCGCCGGTGTCCCAGTCCAGGGCGATGGTCTTGGTGCTTTGGGTGCCGCAGTCGATGCCGAGAAAAATCATGGGAGAAACAAGTTTGAGGCCGCTAGGAGTACCAGCGCGCCGCCGACCTATAAAGAACTTTTGCGGCGCGGGAGGGGCTTTAAACCATGCCTAGCTTCTGCTTGCCCTCTTCACTGATTCGGTCCGGCGTCCAGGGGGGGTCCCAAACGAGATCAACATTCGCGTCGGTGACGCCGTCGAGGGTGAGAATCTTCTGGCGTGCTTCGCTGGCGAGGATCGGACCCATGCCACAGCCTGGTGCCGTGAGCGTCATTTGAACGTTGACTTCGCTACCGCCCTCCTGGTGTGGCTTGATGCTGAGCGAATACACCAGACCCAAGTCGACGATGTTGACGGGGATTTCGGGGTCGTAGCAGGTCTTGAGCTGATCCCAAGCCGCTTGTTCGAGATCACCGTCGGTGGGCGTCTCTGACCCTGGGGTGGCCTCCTGGCCGATGGCATCGGCATCCTGACCTTCGATGCGGTAGAGGCCAGCCTGGCTGGGAACAAGGATCGTAAATGAGCCGCCGAGTGCCTGGGTGATGAGCACCTCCGTGCCCGTCGCCAAGGTGATTCTCTCGCCACTCGGTATGCGGGTGACCTCGACGTCTCGAGTTGTCGTCGCGGAGGTTTGATGGCTCATTTAGAGAGATTGATAGTTGAGGGTTGATTTCGTCACCAACTGAAAGCGCGCCTATTACTCATCGTCTTTCTCGGAAATGGCACGAGCCGACTTGTAACCGGCGAGATATTGTTCCACGAGGAGGAGGCGACCCTCGCCGGCGCGTTGGAGAATTTTCAGGAGCTGGTCCATCGAACTGACTTCTTCGAGTTGCTCGGTGACGAACCACTGCAGGAACGTTGAGGCGATGTGATTGTTTTCCCGCAAGGCGGTATCCATGAGGCCGTTGATCAGGGCTGTGACCTTGATCTCCTGGTCGAGGGAAAGCTTCACCGCATCCTCGGCGAATGGGAAGCGTGCCACCGGCTTGGTCACAGCTGGAATTTCGACGCGCGCACCCGCATCGATGAGAAACTTTATGAATTTCATCGCGTGTTCGTGCTCTTCATCGGCCTGCTTGTAGAAGTGTCTTGCCAAAAAGGGGAGGGACTCCGCGTCGAAGTGGGACGCAATGGCCGTATACTGGATGCTCGCAGCAAACTCGTATCCAATCTGCTCGTTGATCTTGTCATTGAGAGTCTGGGAAATCAGCATGCCCCTCAAGTTCTGTGTAGCTGCAACAAACGTCAAGCCCCCCGCAAGCCTCCGCAAATTTTTCGCAAGCGATCGCAAGACGAAAAGGCCTCCTTCAGGAATCTTACGTCGGTGCGCTCTCGAATTTCGCATGGCAACCGTGGCTCGATTGAAAACACTGCTTTTGCCGCCAATCCTTTGCTGGCCGCGGAAAACCTGGCAAACGCGCAGGTGGTTGGCGGGCGGGCGTTGATCCCGCTTCTGCCCCGTTGGGCTGTGCTCTTTCGAGGCGTGAGGACATTTGGTCGCGTCGTCTATTTTTGTGTAAACCGCGGTGCTACCTTGGTTCACCTAGGTCCCTATCCTGAGATCTGGACCACTCCGTGTGGCCAAAGCGGCTGGGACGGCGATCGTGGCTTAAAGTTCTTCTTCCCAGGGTGGGCGCGTGGATTTGTCGCTGTCGAACAACAAGAAGCAGGCTGGCTCTATGCTGTCGAATTCCAGGATTTTCACGGCGAGGTGATCCACAAGATCTTCCTCACACCAGAATCCAACCTCGAAGCGTTCCAGTGGTGGCTCAAAATAAATCAGGCTTCAAATTGCCTGTCGGGATCTGGACGGGAGAAGCGATCTTTCGACCGCATCGATGGCCCTGTTCCGTTTGACGTGCGACGTGCGAGCCAACTCTCCACCGACACTTTGCGCGAGGTTTTGAGAGCGATGATCGAGGCAGAGACTCAGGTCCGAATGTCGGTTGAAAACGACGGATTGAAGCAGAGCCTGAGCATCACCTCGAGCCGTTTAAGGGAGGATCGGTTTTCAATCTATTTCGGCGACGAGGAAACCGGCTTGCAGTTGCGACTTGACCAACTCGCCTACATTGCTCTGCATCGATCAGCCAACCCCTCAAAATGGAGAGTACAGGTTTGCCGACCTGGAGGATCTCCGGCTTGCGCGATTGAGTTTGCGCTCAGTGACGCTTCTAAAAAGTTGGAATTTGCCCTCAAGGACTTAGAGATTTGGCCGTAGGGGCTGGTCTCAGTCGCAGGTGTTTCCTGCGCTGCATGATTACTAAAAAGTGCGCAACCATCGGCGCGGCGAGCGGTTGCATCCTCAAAGCATGAAACAGACAATTCTTTTATCAATGGCAGCGGTGGTTGGTGCGGCAGCTGTTGCCATCTCGCAACCTACCGCGTCAGATCCGACATCGGCGGCTACTCCTGCGCCGGGAGCCTCGGTTTCCACTTCGGGTTCGGAACAACAAGCGACAACTTCGGCGCCGGCGGCGTCGACCGAGACGAAAGTCTCGGCAACGTCTTCCGACTCGCAGAAAACCTGCGGCTACGAGGGCGTCGAAGGCTCACGCGGAAAGTTTCGCGGTCATGGCAACTGGCGAGATCGTCAGCATTCTGACCGCTCGATGGAGAAGAAGCTAGATCGCCTGTTAAATCTCACCGACGAGCAGAGGCAAAAGGTTAGGGAGATCATTCAAGCGAGTAAACCGAAGGTAGAAGCAATCCGGAAGGAACAGTGGGCGAAAATCCGCGCCGTGAGGGATGAGACCCGGCAGGAGATCAGAACTCTGCTCACTCCGGCTCAGCAAAAAGTGCTCGACGACGCACAGCAGCTCCGAGAGCAGGCGTGGAAACTCAAGCAGGACTCCTGGAAACTTCATCAGGAGTCTGACGATCAGTCGTAAGTATCTGCCAATCGAGAAAAGAGGGCGGCCTGAACGGTCGCCCTCTTTTGTTTTCGGAAAAGCTCCCCCGCTGTGGCGGCGTCCCCGCGCCGATGAAGACTTAGCCCTCGACGATCGGAATATCGTCGATACAAAAGTGCCTCTAAGCCAAGGCAAGCAACGAAGCGTCTGCCGTTTTCTCTTGCTTGATCAGGTGGCGCAGTGCCTCAATAATCCAGTAGGCCACCGATGCGGGCGGTTCCTCGTAGAAGCGATGCCAGGCCAGGGCCTTCTCGCCTTCGTAGGTTTCCTCGCTATGATCCCTTAGCCATGCCAATCGAACGGCGTGCCCAATCAACACGTCGAGAACGATGTGCGCCGTAAGGCGGAAGTCTCGATTCTTTTGACAGAACTCACTCAGCGCAGCGAGCGCTTCGATCGTCAGGTGACGGTACTCCGGCGCGTTGATCTTGGCCAGGAGATGCTCGACGGCGAAAGCAAAGCTCTTTTCGCCTTGGGTCATTTCCGCCAAAAAGGAGGCGCTATCCATACGGTTGCGCCGTTCCAACTTGTCGCCGATGACCAGGCCACGGCAATGATGGAGTATTCGCCAAACGCTGGGGTAAAATTCTGGAGGAGTCTGACCAAGTGCGCCGGCCCGAACCCGATAATCCATCCATCCGGTCGCGGGTGCGGCCGAGCCCAGAGAAGGCGTCTCAGCTGTCGGCGCTTCCGGATGCCACTTCAATTCGCAGCCGGGCTTAACGCTAAGTGTCTCCTGAGATTTCAGCAACTCAACAGCTTCCGCATCATCGGTGAGAACTTTGCTTAGGCGTGCCTGAATCTCCGAGGGCGAAAACCTAAGCAACCTTTCGTAAGCTTCGTCCTGCGTTAGCTCAGATTGCTCTGCGATCTCCGCGGTGAGCAGAAGAATCAAATGTCCGACGCGGAGGGTGAGAAAACCTCCCAGCAAGTTGGGATCGAGTTTCACAAGGGCATCCAAATCAAGCAGAATTTCCTGGGTGAGGACGCGCTCGCGAACGTCCTCGCGCGAAAATCGGGCGATGCGATCCGCGATCGCCGGGCTAGTCATCGGCTCGATGATCAATGAATCCGGACTATAAGCCTTGCCGACGAGGACCTGCTTTTGGCGAATCAACAGGTTGGTGACAGCTTCTTCAAGACCAGCATCGGCCCAGTCTCGCAATCCTGCGACTCGCCGAAGCACACTCCAATGACCTCCCCAACTGGCTTCTTTCCAAAGGCGTTCCAAAAATGCCTCCAGCCGGATGGACCCACTCGAGTCTGGCGGAGCGCTGCCAATGGCATCTGACCACGGAATTTCTGCGTCTCTCCCGAGCAAAAGCACTAGACCCTGGAGGCACTCTGCCTGTTCGTAAAGATTATCGCTTGCTTGCAGTCGCTGTATCAACCGCGATCGGTCCTGCTCTCCGTCGAGCTCCAACCTTAGTTCTTCCGCTGCACTAAGCGGTGCGTCATTGCTTGGATCGTGTCGCAATTTCGGAGCAGGCGCTTCGCCGGGAGGAAGATTCGCCTCGGGCAGCAATCCGATATTCTCCAAAGACATCCAGGTTGCCGACGGCAGCAGCTGTGTCAGAGAACCGAGACGCACCGTCACCGGTCCGCAGTGCCCGTCGCGCCATTCCTGGAGCAAAGCGATCAGATGCTCGCTCTTGGACTCGATGTGTCGCTGGCCTAAGGGAACAACTAAGGTTGGACGACCCTGGCCCTGCCAGTTGCGTGAGAGATAGGCGACCTCGCCGCGCAGGCGCTGAGCCAGAATCGCCATGTCCATAGCGAGGTAATCCTGATCGGCGAGCAGCGAAGGGGCGAATGCCAATCGGCGATCGCCTAGTCTGTAGAGCCGCGAGGTCGTCAGAGTCCTTAAGCGACGCTGGGGCCGACCGGTGAGTCCTAATGAGGGAATCGCTCCTTGCGACGCATAAAACTGGGCCAATTCCTGCGCCGGCCTCAGTTCGATCGTCTCCAGCTCATCCACGCGTTCGACCACGATACCCAAGTCCGCCAGATGCGCCTGGGTCTGGAGATCCTCCGCAAGAACAGCGGCTTGAACAGCAACAGGAGGTGTCGCTCGCCGTCGATGGCGTCCCAGAGGATCCAGATCGCTGCCCTCGAGAAGACCATCCTCCAGCATCTGGCCTAACCACCAGAGACTTTGAGCCCACACCAGCGGAACATTCTCGTTGGGCAGGCGTGTTTGGCTGCCGGGATTCTTCCTTTCTGCCTCGATGCTGGAGGCAGGAACGTAATAGAGCTCAGGCAATAGCCCGACGCCATCGCGCTTCTGCTCGAGGTTCTCCAAACGCGTGCGATATTCGGCGGCGGTCTCACTCTCGTCGCGATAGTGTGCGTCCAGAAGCAGGTAGGTAAAGAAAAGCGGCCACTCGGACTCGATGTGCTCGAAAATCTTCAGTTCACTCGGCTCGTAATACAGTCGGTTGGTGTCTTCCAGGACAGTCTGATGTCCATCGCGAAGGAAGCGTTTGCAACCGTAGCGACCCTGCAAACATTCAATGATTTTTGAACGCGTTTTCTCGGTAAGTTCTTCGTCGACGACGGCAAAAGCGGGAAAGCCGATGACGGCTAAAGTGGCCGCATCGACCTCCTTAGAGGCTGATTCCCAGGGTAGCAGACTGTGGAGCGTTGTTCGGGCGCGGGCGATCTCGTCAGGGAGGACGTGCACCTGGGTTGTTCGGTCCCCGCGGGAGCCGTAGAGGTCAAAACCATCCAAGGCCTCGAGTGCCGCCAAGGCAATCCCTACCGAGCTTGAATTAATCTCGCGGTTGCCGCGGTTCATCTTATGGCCTCGCTCCCAAATTCCGTAGTCCGGGGTGCGGTAAGCACGGCCGATGTAGTAGATCAGGTTCTGAATAAAGGCGACCTCGACCGGGCTCCAGATCAAGTCGATGCCTCCCGCGATCATCTGGGCGAGCGTAAGCAAGTAGAGTGACGTGGCGTCAAGTTGGAGATGACCCCATTGATCGTCTGCCACGATTGGCCGTCCAGTAGCTGTCTCATACTTTGCGTGCAAAGCATCCAGGGGATTCTGCGTCTGTTTGAATCGTTCAACTTTTCCGGCCTGGCTCATCATTGAAGCCAACAAGCCACGCATCAAACGGACGACGGCGTGTTGCAGTTCCCGGGCCCGCCGATGATCTGGTGCATGTCGTTGATAGGCTAAGGCGAGCCCCCAGACTGCATAGATGCTATAGACGTTGTCCCTCACCCAGGCGTCGGTGTAATCTCCATGCACCGTGACGGCGGTGCTTGCCGGCAGCAGACCGGTCACGGGATGCTGGCGCGCCAAAATGATCGCCTGAATCGCATCAAAGTGACGATCCAACTGCGCCAGACGCTCGTCAGGAATTTTCAATTCCGAGTCCATATCCAAAATTACCGAAAAAGAGGCGTTACGGCAGCGGAAGATCGGTCGAGAGCGTGCTCACGCAAGCCTTGCTCCCCAGCCAAAAGGCGTCATTTCCCGTGTCAGTAAGATCGAACGTCGCATTGTTCGTGCCGAAACTATGCACCGTGGCACCGGAAGATTCCACCTTCTTGTCGTACTCGGCGTAAGGACAGAGCTGCAAGCCGCTTATGCTAGGCTCACAGCCGCGGCTTCGGGAGACTAGCGGACGGCCCTTCGGTTGAGGGGGAACACACAGGGGCAGACTCCAAACATTTCGGCAAAGGCTTTCGAGAAATGGCTCAGACTAGAGTAGCCCACTGCCAGGGCCGCCTCAGTGACATTGGAGCGTCCCCTTCGAAGCAGCTCTGCGGCGCGCTCAAGGCGCAAGTTGCGAAGGTAGCGCGAGATTGTCAGGCCCGTATGCTCTGAAAAGATGCGACTCAAATAAAAGGGACTGCAACCTACTTCACGCCCCAACTCGGAAAGGCGCGGCGGGTTTTCGAGATCACGAGCAAGAGCGTGCTTCACGCGCTCGACACGTTCAAGAGCCAATCGCTTGTGTCTTTGACAGAAGAGCTCTTCGGTTGGTTCGACCAGGATAAGGGCGTTGATCTCGAGAA
>DATDKN010000304.1:0-2479 GCA_036519995.1 Terrimicrobium sp.
CACCTACTCGAGATCAAGTTGGCCCGTTCGCCGCCAGGCTCCCCCGACAACCTGACCTTTGGGGAGCTGCAACGGCGGATGCTTTGCACCGTGTGCGATCATCGCGGCGCCGACGTTGGCCCGTCCTGACTGCATCATGGCTGATTGGTCGCGCGCCTTCGACGATCCCATTCCCCTGCCGCGTGGTCGCCAGCTCGTCACCCTCAAGGACGTCGCAAACCATATCCAGAAGCTTCCCAAGGCGAGCAGGTTCTCGAGGAATGGCAGGCCGCGGTCGAAGCGCTGCTCCTGGTAGTCGAACTCAATGGCCCGACCATGATGGCGCGCATCGGCGTCTTGCGAGGATTGAACCGCCACGTCGAGCGGATGTTCAACACTGATCGCAAAGACAAGCACTGGGGGTAACGGAAGATCAAGCGGGACGAATGAGCCAAGCCCTCCGATTTTCGCTCAGCCCAGCCGCTTTCGTTCTTGCGTGTCAATGAGTCGGGTCGCTGCGGCATACCCCGCTGCAGTTAAACCACTCAAGGTCTTGTCGCCGCGGTGTGCGCATTCCAGTATCTTACCGGCAATGATCCGACGAATGCGATGTTTATCACTCCCTGCCGGGAGAATTAAACACGCTCGATCGAGCGCAATTTCCATCTTGGATAAGGTACGGGAATCGAAAGTTTCACTGATCACGGCGAGCTCCTTGCTCTCGAGGATGAATGATCGACAATCTCTCCAACGCGTTCCTAATGTCAGCGCAAATTTCGAGATCGGGGAAAACCCTGAACCGCCGCCACGCGGAGGGGTGCAATGACTCGATGGCTGGTCGCGCAAGAAGCGCAATAATAAATACGCAGCTCGAAACCGGGGCTTACGCGTTGACGGAGCGTTAGCAGCAACGGCTTGCCGCACCTCGAACACGGCGGTCGCAACTCTTTCGATACCTGCGTTTTGTCTGGCATGCAGATACGCCTAACTGCGCGAGTCGATCAGCGCCAAAATTGCGTTTACTCGGTCTTGCAGGGGGGCTTCGCGATTTCTCTTATCGAGCCACAGAAGACCGCTGGCCAACTGCCTCAGATCATTTCTAGCGTGACCGACAGGAAGTCTGCGGGCCCGGCGGAGCACGTCGGCGGCCTGCCGCCTCAGCGGCGAGGGCTCTGTATCCAAGGGGCGTTTCATGGCTGACCCGACGGTTGAATACGACCAATATCATAAACTCTGAATGTTTTGTGCGTCTCCTTCGGCCTCACCTAGGCCGTTAGCGGTCGCGTATTGGATCGAATTGACACGAAAGAGATCATAGTCGCCGGCGGTGCGGACAAAACGTTCGAGGCCCGAAAGGATATGCGGCGCCCAGCTCGCGATCGACCCGAGCTCAGTGAGGCGCTGCCACAGGAGATCTTCGTTGACTAGAGACGACTCTTTCATCTCAGAATGCTACCTCGCTACATCTCAGCAATGCTACACCGCAGTTGGTCAAGTCATTCGACTATCCACGCCGCGCAGGTGCGGGACCTTCTATCTTGCCCCTTCATCACCAAAAATACCAGACTGCGAAGGCGCTCGACCTCACCGTGCCACCTGCGCTGCTTACCAGCGCCGATCAGGTGACCGAAATAAAGATGCTGTTTGCTGCGGTGCGTTGGTCGCTAATGGCAGCTTGGAGACCTGCCGACTCTGTCTGAAGTGTCCGCTCATCGGAAGACCGGAAATCAGCGCGTGGCCGGAACGACGAAATTGGTAGAGTCGAGATGTGGCGCGCTAGTTCGGGCAATCGGATTGTAAAAATACAAACCGGACTCAGGAGGAGACACCGCCACATCAAGAGCGTCAAATTGTCCGGCTCGTGTTCTCTTCTCAGCTGAAGATAGCGAGAACGTTCCATCCGCGTTAGATCCTAGCCAACGTGCGCTGAACCTGCACTAATGAGCCGCTTTGAAACGATGCTACATACTTTCTAATCGCTGCAGTTCTGGTTTGGGAGGACGTCGCTCAATGAGTGGATTCACTAACCCGACCGAAAGGCATCTAGAGCGTGGGCAATTAAAATGCCGATGCTCAGAATGATAATAATCGCTGCTATAGCGGTAAGCATGATCAATCCTGTGCGGTCCCACGAAGTAAGAGCGCGGCGCAATGCACAGTCAAAGTCATTCGTCGAGCAGCGGAAGTTGCTGCCGCCCTGATGATTTTCGGCAACAGAGGGCGGCCCGTAAAGGTGCCATCGTCCGGAACGTTTCTCAGATCAGGCACCAAATACCACTCGTTCTCAGAAGCCACCCATCACTGAATTTTCCAGCCAGCAGAGACAAGGCGTTTGGGCTCGTTGATATTATCAAAAGATCCATAATCTAATGCCCGACGAAAAGCTTTGCGCCCTTGATCTGGGTAACGGGCATAGCAAGCGGCGGCGCCCCACCATTCTCAGGTATACCGCAGTGGTGTCCTCAATCCTTCGCCAGGACATAGATTTCACGAAGTTGCT
>DATDKN010000305.1:0-5098 GCA_036519995.1 Terrimicrobium sp.
ATGCTGCACGAGTTCATCCATGAGGCTGCCCTGCTGGTCTGCACAGGCGGCCAGGTAGGCTATGCACGCATCGAGATTCCAAGCGTCACATCCGTCTCGAAAAATTTCAAACACCCCGTCGCTGAAAATCAGCAACCGTCCGCCGACCGGGATTCGGCACGACTCGGCTGAAAACTTCGCATGGCGAAGCACCCCCATCATAAGACCGGAAGAGGGCAGACGAAGCGCATCTGGCTCTCCAGGAATCAGGACAATAGCAGGCGGATGGCCGCCTCCACTCCAGGTCATCGTTCGGTTTAAGCGGTGATACACGCCATACCAAATCGTGAAGAAGCGCTGGCCGTGCCGTTCGCCTTGGAAGACGTTGTTGAGCCTGGCAAGGACCTGCTCAGGACGTCTCATATCTGCGCCCGGCAATGCGCCAGCGCGAACTACGTTGGTAATGGTGACCGACAAGAGCGCCGAATCGAGACCGTGACCCGTGACATCGACGAGATAGAGAGCGAGATGGTCGTCATCCACCCAGTGATAGCCAATCGTATCACC
Organism: Terrimicrobium sp.; assembly: GCA_036519995.1. GTDB lineage: Bacteria > Verrucomicrobiota > Verrucomicrobiia > Chthoniobacterales > Terrimicrobiaceae > DASTFP01. The sequence goes on from DATDKN010000305.1 coordinate 547, forward strand.
ACCGAGCGTGGAGGCAGGTAAATACCTCCAATCCACAGAAACCAGTCCGTTCATCGGCGCCGGCATGCAGTCACGAACGTATTTAACGCCCGCGGCAAACTCCGCGCGCATCCGGTCATCGCTTAGACTCTCGAGCAGGGTGGCGGCATCCATCAGATCAGGTGTGGTAAAACCTTCGGTGAACGTGCCGTGGACGACGCTCAGCGCCTCGAAAGCCTTTTCGCTACGGCCTTGCTTTCGCCACAATCGGGCGAGACTGATCATCGCGCGCAACTCCCAAGCCTTGCTTTGTTGGCGACGGGCCGTGGCCACAGCACGTTGAAAGCATTCCGCCGCGATGGTCTGATTTCCGGATTCCGCCAACACTAACTCGCCTTCCAGTCGCTGGAGCTCCGCCTCTTGGAATCGCTCATCGTTCTTCTCTACAAGGGAAAGCGCCTCCTCGAGAGCTGTCCGGGCCTCTGCCAATCGACCCGCCCGCAAACAACCCTCCGCCAAAATGCTCAAATAGTATGGCACCGCCAATTCGGCACCGGTGGCGCGATAAGCTTGAAGGCCACTCCGCAACAGTTGAATGCCTTGCTCCAATCGATCTTGCAGCAACATGCCGCTAGCGGAGTAGAGCGTCCCCGACGCATGCCAGAAGAGAAATGCTTGTTCGGCCGCGATACGAACTTGTTCATCGCCCGCCGCCTGTGCTTTCGCGCCCAACCTGCAGTGTTGGTAAAGCCAGCCGGTATGATGCAAAGCGTACTCGAGGCTGAAAGGGTGATTGATGGAGCGTGCCAGCTGAACCATTTCCTGGTTGAGAGCTAATGCTCGGTCGGCGAAGCCGAGATGCCATAAAGCGAGCGCCAGATAACAACGGTGCGTCACTCCCGCATCCTCACCCACCAGGCGGGCCCAGAAAGCAGTGCGTTCACGATCATCGAATTCTTCTATCGCGCGGGCACAACACTCCCGAGCACCGGCGAAATCGCCCCGGTAAAGACGAGTCAGACCTTTGAGAAAGAGAGCTTCCATCAGAATACCTGGATCCTGAAAGCGCTCTCCGAAGACGAGAGTTTCATCCGCCAACTCGCTGCAGATGCGAAAATCACCGCGGACAATGTGGTAGGCGAAATTCCCCCACATCATCGTGAAAAGCTCCGGTCTTTGCTCCACGCGTTCGCAGAGAACACGAGCGCGATGGAAGATTGGCCCCACTTCCGCTGCTGCATATCCCCGTGCGGCGATATAGGCGGTGCCAAGGGGACCAAGCAGTTCCAACTCGCGGGTATCACGCGCGACCGAAGGCTCAAGTGTTTCCAGCAGTTTGAGACCCTTGGAAAGATGGCCGATGGCTTCGGTATGAGCGAACCGGTCTCGCGATCTCATTCCCGCCTTGAGACAGAATCCGATGGCCTTCTCCGTGGCGCCGGCCACGGCGAGGTGCTCCGCCACCATTTCGGGCTGCGTCTCAAGCAAGTGCTCAAACCGTGTTTCGATCGCTTCGGCAACTTGAAGATGAAATTGTTTCCTCCGTGCTTCGCTGATGGCGCTGTACAATGCCTCTTCGATGAGAACGTGCTTAAAGGTGTAGACAGATGCGGGGGGCTGACCTGTCGCATAGAGAATGCCCGCCGCCAAAAGTTTGCATAGTTCGCGTTGCAGGGATTCTTCATCGACGCTCACGACTGCCGCCAGCAAGCTGTAGTCAAATTCCCGTCCAATGGTTGCGGCGATTTGCACCACATCTCGATCGCAGGACATTTGGTCCAGTCGTGCGACGACGAGATCTTCCAGGGTGGCCGGCAGTTCGTTCAATCTTGTGCGCGGGCCGATCTGCGCGGGCGGTCCGGTGAAATCGAACATTGCCGATTCGCGAGCCATTCGGCTGAATTCTTCGATGAGGAGTGGCACGCCCGCGCTACGTGTGTAGATCTGAGCAAGTAGCCCTTCGGGCAACACCTCTCCTGCATCTCTGCGCATCCAGTCGGCCACTTGCCGTCGGGTCAGCCGATTGAGCGCCAGGTTGGTTTGTTGGGCCAGGGCAGGCCAGGGAGTTCTGAATTCTGGGCGAAACGTCAGCACGGTGAGAATTCGATCGTGCGAACCCTCCGTGATAAATAGGTTCAGGAATTCCAAAGTAGAGGCGTCGATCCAATGCAGGTCTTCGACAATGAAGAGCACCGAATGCCTGCGAGATTGTGCGAGCAACCACTCGCGTAGTGCACAAAAGGTTTCCTCGCGCTCGCGCGCGGGCGTGAGCGCCGATTCCGGGTAGCGTTCATCCGCCGGCAGCAGTAGCAATTTGGCAAAAAGCGCGACGATCTCTTGCCGCCCCAAACCGTAATCCTCCAAATGGCGCGCCAATCGCTCAAAGCGATCGGGGGCTCCTTCGTTGCGGCCACTGTCGATGAAGCGCTCCAGATAGTCCGTGACCGGGTAGAGCTCCGAGTTACGAAACTGTTCTGAGCACCGCCACTCAATGAGAATCGGACTCTTGCCTGCGTCGTGGTCACCCGTCTCGAGACCTTCATTCGCAGACCGCACGGATTGAGCAAGCGTTCGGACGAGGCGAGACTTGCCGAGACCAGCCTCGCCAATCACCAGGACGACCTGTCCCATGCCTTCCTGCGCTTGCTCCCACCGATCTTCGAGCAGGCTCAATTCGGTGTCTCTTCCAGTCAAGGGCGTCTGCCATGCGTGCGAGGGGCTCCCGTGGCTCGTGCCAGAGTCCGAAGAATCGCGCTTCGATCCTCCAGCAAGTCTGGACAAATTCATAGCCACCCCTTCCAAATAACAGAATTCCGCGTCGCGACAATGGCGCACCCGTCTAGCAAACGCGTGGACCGGATATCCGGTTTGCATCCATGCCAGGGCTTGGCGTTGCGACCACTAGCCCGGTCACGCCCTAATCAAGCGCACTCAGCAATCGCCGTCTTCTCGTCGCAGGCAAAAGAGATCGACTCAAAGGCGGAACGCGGGGGACGGTGTGGCCTTCGAAACAACGGATGATTAAAGCTTCCGTCCGGTCTGCGGATTGATTGCGCCGATGATCGTCTGGACGATCTCCTTAGGTGTTCTTGAGATGTCGACGACGAGCGCATCTTTCGGAATTTCCAAGGTGTCGAATTGACTACGCAAGAGGGCGGCATTGAAGAAATGGCTCTTCCTCCCTTTGAGCCGCCGGGAAATAAGATCAAATTCCCCCTGCAAATAGACGAATTTCACGTCCGGATCGTTGCGCCCCAGGATTTCACGATAGTTTTCCTTGAGGGCGGAGCAGGCAAGAACATGGCCGAACTCGTGGCGTCTCCATTGTTCGATCGCGGCTCGAATTGCACGCAGCCACGGCTCGCGATCCTCATCGGTCAGCGCGATTCCGCTTCTCATCTTCTGGACATTCTCTGGATCATGGAAATCGTCTGCGTCGCTAAAGCTCCAGTGTAAAGCATCCGCCAGCGCCCGAGCGATGGTCGTTTTGCCGGACCCTGAGACACCCATTACGATAATCACCATGCCAACTCTCCCTACGCCTAGTTCATTGAATAGAGAAGAGTCTACCACAGAAGGCGCCCGCGATTGACGAGGCTCGCGGCAAAAGTGCTTTCGTGGTTCAGACTATTGTTGGGCAATCCAAATCGCTCTACGCGGAACCCGCGAGAAAACCCACCGAATCGACCCAAGCCAATACATGTGTTAGGCTGCCGGCTGATGGCTAAGACCTCGCGACCACTATGTGGGTTGCTTCTTTCACTCGGCTTGTTGTCGATGGGCTCCTTTGCAGCTGCCGAAGACGTGAGCTCGGTAACCATGATGTGGATTCCCGGAGGAACCTTCAGCATGGGTAGCAGCCTGCCCGGAAGCCATCGAAACGAGCAGCCTCCCCACCAGGTCTTAGTCGATGGCTTCTGGATTGATGAGCACGACGTTACCAATGCGGAATTCCGGGAATTCGTTGAGGCGACTGGCTACAAGACCACCGCCGAACGGCCCGTCGATTGGGAAGAGCTCAAGAAAAAAGTTCCTCGCGGAACTCCCAAGCCGCCCGATGAAATGCTCCAACCGGGATCGCTCGTCTTCACGCCCTCGAGCGGCCCAGTAGACTTGCGCAATATGAACGCTTGGTGGCGCTGGGTGAGAGACGCCAACTGGCAGCATCCCGAGGGCCCTGGAAGCAACCTTGAGGGCCGCGAAAATCATCCGGTGGTTCAGGTATCCTGGGACGATGCGACCGCGTATGCAAAGTGGGCGGGGAAGCGCCTTCCGACGGAAGCGGAGTGGGAGTTTGCGGCTCGAGGCGGTCTTCAGGACAAGCGTTATGCCTGGGGGGATGAGCTTCAGTCCGAAGGGAAATATATGGCCAACACCTGGACCGGAGAATTTCCCCACAAGAACACCGTTGAAGATGGATTTGCAGGGACTGCCCCGGTCAAGTCGTTTCCCCCAAATGGATATGGGCTCTACGACATGGGAGGCAATGTGTGGAATTGGGTGAATGACTTTTATCGACCCGATATCCATGTTCAAATGGCAAGAGAGCCGGCCTGCCATAATCCGGTCGGCC
>DATDKN010000306.1:0-2286 GCA_036519995.1 Terrimicrobium sp.
GGTCCGCCGGCTGGCAAGCCGGACATCAGCACAACTGACTTGACTCCGAGCAGTTCGGCAGCCCTCAGGGTGTCGTAAACCACCTTGCTTTGCCGTTCACCATCCACGGGGTGAAGCTGGTTGCCGTTGCAATTGAGCGCCGAAAGGGCCAGGCCGTTTCGTTCAAACACCGAGAGGAACTTTCGTCTCTCGTCAGCGCTTTCGAGCAAAGAGCTAAGGTTGACGTGAGGAGCGGCGTTCCAGTTACCGGTGCCAATTTCCAAGCCCGCTAGTCCGAGTTCGGCCGAAACTTTGGCAGCCTCTTCGAATCCGAGGTGCCCCAAACTCTCCGATACGGCACACAATTTCATACGATTCTGCGAGCAAGAATGTTCCGCTTGTTATTCCTGAATCTTCACTGGCTTGCCACTTCTCAACGATTCAGTGGCCTTGTCTGCCAGCAACTGAGCCTTCAAGCCATCCTCGAGCGATGGACTCGGTTCTGTCCCGTTCGCGAGGGCGTCGGCGAAGGCGTCGAGGATCTGATAATAGCTTTGTTCTATTCTTTCGAACCAGCCTGCGTGAAGTCCATCGTCGATGACCTTGTCGCCGACGTAGCGTGAAACTCCCCGCGCCCGCTGACGTCGGGACTCGACCATTCCGGTTGATCCGAACACTTCAATGCGCTCATCGTATCCGTAGCCGGTGCGTCTGGCCGAATCGATCTGACACAGCGCTCCCGATTCCATTCGAATCGCCACGATGCTCGTATCGACATCCCCAACTTCGGCCACTCTCGGATCTACCATGGCCGCTCCGATAGCATACACCTCTTCTGCTTCATCACCGGTAATCCACCGCAGGAGGTCGAAGAAATGAATGGTTTGGTCCTTGAGCTGCCCGCCGGAAGTGGCCAGATAGCTGATCGCGGGCAGGCTCGGCCCGCGCGAGGTCATTTGGATAATCTCTAACTTCCCGACTTCGCCACGCCTCACTTCATCTTGCAGGGCTGCATGGTTGGGATCAAACCTTCGATTGAAGCCTAGCATGGCGAGAACTTTGGCCGCTCGAACTACCTTCACCGCCTCGACCGCTTCTTGGTAATCCAAACCGATCGGCTTTTCACAATACACAGCTTTGCCGGATTCGGCTGATCGTTTCAGAAAGTCGACATGGGTGCTCGTTAAGGAACAGATAAAGACGGCTTCGATCTCCTTGTCGCTGAAGATCTCGGCGGCGTTGCCGACTGCCTTGGCACCCGTCGCAGCTGCCAGCTTCTTGGCGGCTTCCAAATTCACATCACTGACAGCGACCAATTGCGTCCCAGGATGGCGGGCGACGTTCTTTGCATGGACCGAGCCGATAAAACCGGCTCCGATGACTCCTATTTTTAGCATATTGCGTGTTAGTTTTTTAGTTGAGTTCCAACGCGGTCCATGCGCCCCCAGCGGCATAGGAGCGCATCGCTGCCTCGACAAAGGCGACGCCTTTGAGGCCATCAGAAGCGTCGGGAAATCCCAGCTCTGCTTTCACGACTGGCCGCCCCTCTGCTTTAGCGAGCAAGGCCTCAGCAACTTCAGTGTAGAGGTTGGCGAACGCTTCGAAAAAGCCCTCCGGATGCCCAAGACCCGCGCGGGTCCATCGGGCGGCATCGGGAGAGAGCCATTCGGCGCCTTGCGCGAGGATCTGTGGCGGGCCGTCGATGGGGGAAAAGAGGAGATGGTGAGGATCCTCTTGATGCCAGGCGAGACTGCCGCGATCTCCGTAGACACGAATACGAAGTCCGTGTTCGTTGCCGACTGCGGCCATCGATGCCCACAGGCTCCCGCGAGCGCCGTTCGTGAATCGCAAAAGCAGGTTTGCGTTATCGTTGATCGCCCGTCCCGCAACCACTTTGCTCAATTCGGCGGCCACTTCGGAAACTTCCAGACCTGTTATGAAGCGCGCCAACTGATGCGCATGGGTTCCCAAGTCGTAGAGCACACTCGCATCGCCGCCGAGGGCCGGATCCATTCTCCAGGCAGCCTGGGTGTGGCCCTGTTTTTCCAGCAGCTTGGCTGCCCAACCGGAAGCATGTTCCACTTGAACGATCTTGATCTCTCCGAGCGAGCCATTTCGGACCAGGCGCGCAGCGTGGCGCACCATCGCATAGCCGGAGTAGTTATGCGTCAGACAAACGAGTAGTCCGCCGCTCTCGGCGAGAGCCTGCAATTCCTTCGCTTCAGCAACCGAGAGGCAGAGGGGCTTATCGCAGATCACATTGAGTCCCGCTTCCAGCAGCCTTTTCGCGATCTTATGGTGACTGTC
>DATDKN010000307.1:0-9798 GCA_036519995.1 Terrimicrobium sp.
GGCGCAGGGCCACAAAGAAGAGGAGGCGGCCATGACCCTGGGGGCAAATGGCTGGCAGATTTTTTCGCGCGTCACGCTGCCCAAGATCAAGTGGGGCCTTATTTATGGCTTGATACTCTGCAACGCCCGGGCGATGGGAGAATTTGGTGCGGTTTCCGTTGTCTCTGGTCATATTCGCAATAAGACGAACACCATGCCTCTCCACATCGAAATTCTTTACAACGAATACCAGTTCGCTGCCGCCTTCGCTGTGGCCTCAGTCCTTTCGGTGCTCGCTCTTTTGACCCTCATCATCAAGACGTACGCTGAATGGCAGACCGAACGGCAGGTTAGGGAGGCAGCCGGAACAGGAGGATGATACAATGAGCATCCATATCGAAGACATCACGAAAAAGTTCGCGCGGTTCCCCGCACTCCATCACGTGAATTTCACCATCGAGAGCGGAGAGCTCGTTGCCCTGCTTGGCCCAAGTGGTTCCGGCAAGACCACATTGCTGCGCCTTATCGCCGGACTCGAGTTTCCGGACAAGGGACGCATCCTTTTTGGCGACCGCGATGTCACTTCCCAAAGCGCCTACCAACGCAAGGCCGGATTCGTCTTTCAGCATTACGCGCTCTTCCAGCATTTGAGTGTCTTTGAGAACATCGCTTTTGGCCTTCGGGTGCGAAAAAAAAGTCAGCGCCCGCCCGAACCTCAAATCCGCGCCCGCGTCGAGCAACTCCTCGAAACCATTCAACTCACCGAATTTGCTAAGCGCCTTCCCAGCCAACTCTCCGGAGGTCAGCGGCAGCGTGTTGCCTTCGCCCGCGCTTTGGCAATCGAACCGGAAGTCCTCCTGCTCGACGAACCCTTCGGTGCGCTCGATGCCAAAGTCCGAAAAGAATTGCGCCACTGGTTGCGCCGGTTTCACGACACCACCCATCTGACCAGCCTCTTCGTAACCCACGATCAAGACGAAGCCTTCGAAGTTGCCGATCGCGTCGTCCTTATCGATAAGGGCGAAGTCCAGCAAATCGGCACCCCTGACGAAGTCCGCGACCTCCCCGCCAATTCCTTCGTCGAGGAATTTCTCGACCTCGACGGCACCGTCCCGGCCTAAAAAACATGCTCGCCATGCCACCTGACTTTTTTCACCGTCCCTCAAATAACGATCAGTCCGGTCGCTATTTCGCTGTAAATCCAATGAGTGTTGAATCTGATAAAGCTTTGTCTGTCTACGTGGACCTATTGGTGATCGGCGGGGGGACAGCGGGGTCAGTGGCAGCAATCAAGGGCAAGGAAGCTTGGCCTGGAGGCGAGGTCCTCTTGCTGGAGAAAGCTAACGTCAAGCGGAGTGGGGCGATTGCTCTAGGCATGGACGGGGTGAACAATGCGGTGGTGCCCGGGCATGCCACCCCGGAGCAGTATGTCAAAGAGATCACGATGGCGAATGATGGCATTGTGAACCAACGCGCAGTGCTGGCCTATGCTCGCGAGAGTTTCGCGATGATCCAGGAGCTGGAGTCCTGGGGAGTGAAGTTTCAGAAGACGCCGAACGGTGATTATGACGTCAAGAAGGTTCACCACAAGGGGAGTTATGTCCTCCCGATGCCTGAGGGCTATGACATCAAGAAGATTCTGACCCGGCAGATTCGGCAGCGCGGCGTACGGGTCGAGAACAGGGTGATGGCGACGCGGATTCTGCTTGATGGGGGGAGAGCCGTAGGTGCGCTCGGGTTCAACGTCCGGACCGGGGAATTCGTGGTGATTCGAGCGAAAGCGGTGATCCTGGCTTGCGGGGCCTGCGGCCGCCTTGGTTTACCTGCCTCCGGTTATCTGATGGGCACCTATGAGAATCCAGCGAACGCCGGCGATGGATATGCGATGGCGTATCACGCGGGAGCGGAGCTGACGAACATCGAGTGCTTTCAAGTCAACCCGCTGCTTAAGGACTACAATGGCCCGGCGTGCGCATATGTCAGCGGGCCATTCGGCGGCTACACGGTCAACGCGAAGGGCAATCGCTTCATGCTTTCGGACTATTGGAGCGGGCAGATGATGTGGGAGTTCTACCGGGAGCTGCATAGCGAAAATGGGCCTGTTTACTTGAAAATGGATCATCTTGCTCCCGAGACGGTGAACGAGATCGAGCAGATTTTACACACCACCGAGCGCCCAAGTCGCGGGCGCTTTCACGCCGGTAGAGGAGTGGATTACGGCAGCAATTTGATCGAAATGTCGATTTCGGAGATCGGCCTCTGCAGCGGACACAGCGCTTCGGGGGTCTGGATCAACGAGCGGGGGGAAACGACGGTGCCGGGCCTGTATGCCCCCGGGGACATGGCTTCTGTCCCCCACGGCTACATGCTCGGCGCCTTCACCTTCGGAAAGATTTCCGCGCGGAATGCGGTCGAGTTTCTACGCTCGGCTCGAGATTGCCGCTTGGATGATGAACAGGTCGAGGCGGAGCAGAAGCGAGTGCTTCGGCCCTTGCTGCAGTGTGACGGCATTCCGCCTCATCAATTTGAATACAAGCTTCGGCGGCACGTGAACGACTATCTGCAGCCGCCGAAATCGGCATCTCGGCTCGAAAAGGGGTTGGATTATTTCGAACGCGCACGCCAAGAACTGGAACAACTAGGAGCGGCCGATCCGCATGAGCTGATGCGTGCCAACGAAGCGGACTTCATTCGCGACTGTGCCGAGATGGCTGTGCGTGCATCGCTCTTCCGCACGGAAAGCCGCTGGGGACTCTATCACCACCGCCTTGACTACCCTGAAATGGACGACGCGAACTGGTTTGTCCACGTCAACCTGAAGAAGGGCGAGGACGGCGCAATGAAGCTCTTTCGCCGGCCCGTCGAGCCCTATGTGATCCCGCTCGGCGCGGAGGAACTGCGCTCCTACCACCGGTTGCGGATCGAAACGATGGCTGCATGAGCTCGAAACCTCTTGTTGCCGGAAGGCTGAAATTTGCCTCGGAAAGCGAAGCCGCTTCGGTGGCGAAATCCGTGCCCAACCGCCAGGTCGCACGACTCTTCGATGTGCCGGTCGTAGTGCACGAGGAGCGATGTATCAAAGGGTGTCATATCTGCGTGGAGTCCTGTCCTGTGGACTGCCTCGCGATCAATCCAGCCACGGGCAAGTCGCACATGAAATATGATGACTGCTGGTATTGCCTGGCGTGCGAAGTGGACTGCCCGACCAACGCCATAACCGTGAAAATTCCCTTTCTAATTCGATGAGCATCACCCTTGATGACGAACAAACGCAGCAGATCTTCCTGACCTTGGCTGAGAGCCTGGAGGGCGGCGAGCCGCTGCCGACAAAACTCTTAGTCACCTCTTTGCAGCATCCGGAAGCCTCGATCCGCCGTCTGGCCATCGAGGTGATTCAACTCGAGAACGATCCCGCAGTCATCCCAGCGCTGCTGCGAGCGACGGCTGACGCGAATGTGGAAGTCAGCCTGCTCGCGAGCGAAGTGTTACGGTCGTTCCAGAATCCTGCCGCGGTCGAGCATCTCGTGGCTGCCCTTGAAAGTTCTGCTTCGGAGACTCGTCTGGCTGCATTGGTAGCATTGCGAGAGCGCCGGGACGCGGAAGCCCTGGGCGCCTTGGTTCGGCGACTTAGCGATCCGGAGCCAGAGATTCGACGGCAAGCGGTAACCGCAGTCGCGAACTATCGAAGGCGCGATCACTTGCCGGCGTTGCGCTCGGCGCTGCGGGACGAAAATGCGGCAGTCCGTAAAGTGGCGATCGCCGCTGTGGCGCAATTCGATGATGCCTTCGTCTTCGATGACCTCGTTGCGGCGCTGGCCGACGGCAATTGGGAGGTGCGTCGCGAAGCCACGCTTGCGCTCGGACGATTCCCGAGTGAGGACGCCAAGGCCGCCCTCATAGCCACGCTTGAAGATCCAGCTTGGCAGGTGGTGCGCGAGGCGGCTCTCAGCCTTTCTCGACTCCAAGCCGATGGTGGCGAGGCTGTGGCGACGCTGCTCACGCACGACCTGGCCGATTTGCGCATTGCCGCAGCCGTGGCTTTGGGAGAATCGCAGAACCCGAGATGGATCGATCGGCTCGCGTCTCTTCGCAACGACCAGGACGGTGGAGTTCGTAAATCCGCCCGGCTCGCCATCGAACGCCTCGCTGCTTCGAGGGATTAGCATCCACAGTCAGAGCAATTCCAATTCAGACTTTCAGGTGAGCCACACAGCATTTCCCGAGAGCTTAGCCAAAGCTGACCTGAGCACGGAGAGAGGAGCCGGTGGCTGGGGAAGCTTGCATGTTGATAAGGCTGTGCTTGAAGCGGGCAGCTGGCAAGAGCTCCAGCTCAGCTACTGGGTGGGTAGCGCGGGCTTAGCCAAGCATGGCACTCTAAGGATAACTTTTCGCCCCGATTCGGATTGGGCGGATTTTCAAACGCGGGATCCTTCCGCCGACAATTATCTAAGTGTCGAATTTGGGTCGAGTGAACGGCCGTTTTCCAACACACAGATGGCAGCGCTCGCCGCCTCCTACGAACGACTTGGCGAAAGGAGATCAATCGTGATCACGGTCGTTCGCGGCAAGCTCCGAGGCGGTGATCTAGTTCATCTCCGCCTCGGCGATAAGCGCAGAGGTGGCCGGGGAACCAGAGTGCAAACCTTCGCTGAGGAGGAGTTCCACTGGCGGGCCTTCGTTTGCCCAGACGGGACATCTGCCTGCTTCGAAGTTGATCTTGTCGACCACATCGTTATCCAGCCTGGTCCGATGTCAGCTCTGCGCATCATTGCACCACCGGCGATGACCACTGGGGCCTCCTTGCCAGTGATGGTGCGCGCGGAAGATGCGTGGGGAAACGTCAGTCTGGGCGTCGATGAGAGTGCGTCGCTGGAGGTATTCAATCCAAATCGGAAGACGTTCGTGTCCCATTTTCGGTGGAACTGTCAGCCGTGGGCCATCTATCGCGCCACCATCAATCTTGAGGTCCCCGGCAAGTACCACCTCCGGGCGCGCTCAGGCGCCTGCAGGACGAAGTTCCTCGTCGTAGCGCAGGACTCCACGGACGCGACATCTCGCCACGTCGCTTCGAGTTCGTCATCGTTCCGCGCAGATAATCCATCTTCGCCAATCGAAGCAGAAGACTTGCACGTCATAGAATCCTAATAAAAACGCATTCAGCTCTGAAGGTTATGAAACTAACATCCATTCTTATTCTGTTTACACTGACACTTCTTCAAGCAGGAGACCATTCGCGTTGCCATAGGGACGCAAGATACGACGATTAATTGCGCAGCGGGAGGACCGGTCGTGCGCGAATTGAAGCTTCTCGAAAAGTACCTTCCGCATGATGGCAAGTATAAGGACGTCACCTATGAAATCGTTTGGCTGAATTTGCCGACCGGCGCTCAGCTCAACAGCGAGATTCTTGCCAATCGCCTGGATATCGTTTCGATGGCGGATTTCCCCTCGATCGTGGGTCACGACGCGTTTCTGACCCAGAACAATGGGGTAAAGACTGTTTACATCGCGTCGCTTTCCTCCGGGCTGCATGGCGCGGGCAATGCCTTGTTGGTTCCCAGCAATTCTAGTGTGCAAGATATAGCGCAACTTAAGGGCAAGACCGTCTCGGTCCCCTTTGCTTCAACGGCGCACGCGTTTCTGCTTCGTGCAGTCAAGGATCAGAGTTGGGATCCCGAAACAGACATTACGATCGTCACACAAACACCAGAGGTAGGCGGTTCGGCTCTCAAATCAGGTCAGATTGATGCTCACGCGAACTTTGTGCCTTTCGGGGAATTGTTCCCGTTTCGCGGCTTCGCGCGCAAAATTCTGGATGGCAGCAGCACGGGGGTGCCGACTACTCATGGTATCCAGGTGCGGTCGGACTTCGCTGAGAAGTATCCCGAGATCGTGGTTGCCTATCTGAAGTCAGCGTTGGAGGGAGATCGCCTCTTGCGCGAGGATCCGGAAGGGTTGGCCGAACAATACGAAAAATGGACCGGTATCGAAGCGGAAGTTTTCTATGCGTTTCATGGTCCCCACGGCATTCAAACGCGTGACTATACTTTCAAACCTGAGGTCCTGAAGGCCATCGCCGGTGCAGCTGAAACTCTCAAGATTCTTAAAAAGACATCGCACGACATCAAGGTCAGCGAATATGTGGATGACAGATATATTCGCCAGGCGGCGAAAGAATTTGGCGCCGATTACGACGCTCGTCTGAAGGACTACGCGCCAGTGCCTTTTGAGGCGAAAGATTTTGTCGTCGGAGAAGAGATCATCGATGCAAACAACGCCGGCCAAATCTGGGTAGAGGGCGAGAAGAAAGTGCGCCTCTACAAAGACGTTCCCAGCACCTTCCTCGCCCTCGATCAGCTGGAGAAGGATAACAAGACAGTTCGGGTGGCCTTCGTGCACGATCGTGAGAGCGGACTGAAACTCTTTGCCGACAAGGTCTGGTACATTCGAACCGGCAACGATATCGCCGCCTTTCTCGAGAAATCGCGTGCCGAGAAATGGGCGCAAGCCAATAACGGAAAACTGCTGACATATGCCGAAGCTCGTAAATTCGTGGGCAACGAGCGTCTTGCTCAAGCTCGCTAGACTTCAGGTCGCTGAGAAACGGAGCCAACGTTTCCTCAAGCTTGCCGTGCAGGCACGTTCGAGGATCACAGAGGTATCGGTCGAGGAAACCGTCGCCGCAATTAAGCGCGGCGCGCTGGTCATCGACGTTCGCGAACGAGATGAATTTTGGCGCGGACACATTCCGAATGCCCGGCATCTCGCTAGAGGAACGCTCGAACTGGAAATTGAAAAGCGCGCTCCCGATCCCGCCACTGAAATGATCATTTACTGTGGCGCAGGCCATCGTGCGGCCCTCTCGGTCGATAATCTGCAACGCATGGGATACAAGAATGTGCGGTCGCTCGCCGGCGGGCTCCAGGGATGGATTGGGGCGGGACTTCCCGCCTGGCGCGGCGGCTATCCCATCGAAGATTAAACTACCAGAACAGGTTATGGCAAACCCGATGACTACACCGAGTCTCCCGATCGATGACTTAGCACCAGCCGAGCCTTCGAAATTGTCGGTTCCGGCGAATCTCGATGCCATCCGGCGGATCATCACACGACTGCTCGCTCTGGCGGCTTTCATCGCCCTTTGGGAACTTGCCTCGACAAACAAGATCCACTTCTTGATCAATTTCGCTCATGTCCCGGCGCCAAGCGTGGTAGCAGTTTCGACCACTGAATTTGCTCAGGCCCCTAAGTCTCTCCGTCACATCGCGAATAGCGCCCGGCGTGTGGCGATTGGTTTCGGACTTGCCTTGTTGACCGCGGTGCCTCTTGGTCTTTTGATCGGTCGGTCGCGTCTGATTGAGGACGTGATCATGACACCGATAGAGGTTCTACGCCCGATTCCGGGAGTGGCTTGGATTCCCTTAGCGATCCTTATGTTTCCGACGGCCGAGCAGAGTATGATCTTCATCTGTTTCCTCGGCGCGATCTTTCCCATTCTCCTGAGCACAATCCATGGTGTGGAGAACCTTGACAGAAGGTTGATCTACGCGGCCCAGTCCTTGGGCGCAGGGACGTGGCCAATATTCCGTGAAGTTGTCCTCCCCGGCGCAATGCCTTCGATTGTCACAGGCCTGACGATTGGCATGGGAACCTGCTGGTTCTTGGTTGTCACCGCCGAGATGATCTCGGGCCAATTCGGAATCGGCTATTTTACTTGGGAATCCTACACCATGCAGAAATATCCCGACATCATCGTCGGGATGTTGGTGATCGGAGTGCTGGGAATGGCCTCGAGTGCCCTAATTCGCTTTCTCGGAAGGCGCCTGACTCCATGGCAACAGAATCAGGGCACGCGATGAGTCGGGGCGCAATTGCTTTGGAGAACGTCACGCTCGCCTTCGGCGAGGGGCGAAATGCCGTCACTGCACTGCAAAGCCTCTCGTTGACGTTACGTCCGGGCGACTTTCTTTCTGTTCTGGGACCTTCGGGTTGCGGCAAATCGAGCCTCATCAATACAATCGCTGGCTTTCAGCGCCCCCAAGCTGGTGAGGTAAGCGTCGACGGTGAGCAGGTCGTTAGACCCGGACCGGATCGTGGCGTCGTCTTTCAACAACCCACACTCTTTCCTTGGAAACTGGTGCGGCAGAACGTCAATTTTGGTTTGAAGTTCCGGAACGTCCGACGAGCGCAACGCGACCAAATGGTCGATGAGATTCTCCACAAGGTTGGTCTTTCAGAATTTGGTCGGCATTATCCCGCCCAGCTCTCCGGAGGCATGCAACAACGTGTCGGTCTTGCGCGTGTCTTGGTCAACAAGCCGCGTGTCATGCTCATGGATGAGCCCTTCAGCTCCCTAGACGCGCAGACACGTCTGATGATGCAAGAACTGCTCCTGGAAGTGTGGACTGAATATGGAATGACCGTCCTGTTCGTTACGCACGATATTGACGAGGCGATCTATCTCGGTTCACAAGTCGCTGTGCTCACGCGGCGGCCTGGCCGCCTCAAGGCTCTCTTCGATGTGCCTCTTCCGCGTCCTCGAACCATCGACACACTGGTCTCGAAGGATTTCATGAAACTGAAACGCACCTGCATGGATCTTTTAAGAGAAGAAATGCTCGGTGTCCCTGCTGCGACAGAAATGCGAGGAAGAGATTCCAACCTTCCTCGCGATCGGTTGCTTGTCGAATCGGCAGACGTTGCCGCATAGTCTACCGCCAAAACAACCCGCATCGGATTATGAGCGAAATCCTCGCAGCAAATAGGAACTACGTTGAAAACTTTGGGACCAAGGGAACTCTCCCTCTGCCTCCAGCGCGGCGGTTTGCGATTCTGACGTGCATGGATGCTCGGCTTGATCCCGCCAAGTAGGCCGGTCTCAGTGAGGGAGACGCGCACGTGATTCGCAATGCTGGCGGCCGCGCCAGCGATGACGCCATCCGTTCGCTTGTTATCTCCTACAAGCTACTCGGAACGAGAGAGTGGTTGGTTATTCATCACACCGACTGTGGAATGGTCCTATTTAAAGACTCCGATATTCGCCGGCTGCTGAGAAATAGCCTCGAAACAGCACAATTCGATCAAGGGGAATGGAAGGATGTTGGTCAAGGTCCCGGATCGGATGCTGGTGACTTTGTCAACTGGCTCCCCTTCGAAGATGAGACAAGCAGCGTAACTTCGGACGTTGTTCGCATCCGTCATCACCCGCTGGTTCCACGCTTAATACCCATTTACCGCTACGTGTATGACGTCCGTTCCGGGAAACTGATCGAAGTGCCGGCGGCAACCGAAATCGGCGCAGCGCAGCCTTAGATTGTAGCGGCGCTGTCCCGCATAGGGCGCGCCTTGGTGCGCCCACCGCCGAGGGCATTACGGCCGCGGGGCCGCGGAAGCGTGCGGTGTAGTGCACCGCGACATCAAGCCATCCAATATCATGCTCGAGTGTGACGGAGCCGGCGCGCTCGTCGTCAAAGTGATTGATTACGGCGTCGCTAAAGTCCTGGCCCCTGAAGCGGAACGCGGCGCCGAGCAAACCCAAACGGGCTTCATTGGCACGCCTGCCTTTGCCAGCCGGGAGCAATTCCCCAGCATTGGACAAACACGGATCGACACGCGCTCCGATATCTACTCCCTTGGCGTTACCTTTTGGTATCTGCGATGTCTACGAAGCACGCTTTGCGGAACTTCTCGTTGTCTTCGCGCAACGTTCGGCTGGCGCGAAGATCGCCGGGCGAGGGCCTCTCCGCGCAGAAACCCGACGACGTCGGTCTCAATTTTACTCGCACCCAGTTCTCGAGGTTGCCGGGCAGGGGAACCCAG
>DATDKN010000308.1:0-7280 GCA_036519995.1 Terrimicrobium sp.
CGATCTTAGCGCGGGAGAATCAGCGTTTGGGGTAAACAATCTGGCAAGGACGAATCGCGCCGGTTGAAGCGTATACATCTTTATGCCGGCGTTGCTCTGCCGATCTATCGTGTAAGTCCCGGTCACGTCTTTGCCATTGCGAATGAACTTCGCCTCCAGGATCACCTGATAGCGATGCATCGAGGTGTAGTCGGACTTGTCCTCACTGAGGTCATCAAACATCGGCAGATGGGAGAGGAAGGCGGTCTTTTCTCCAACCACGAGCATGTTGTGGGTCGATGGCGGATCACTCTCTTCCAGTCCGCTGTTTTGCCGCGCCGGCGCGAAACTCCCGGTGATCAGAAGCAGGGTGAGGAGACGTGAGCTAGCGATCTTCATGGCCATTCTCCTCTGCTTTCATTGCGCTCTGAATTGGTCGACGCCACTAAAATTCTGCCTTCCCTGCCGCAGCGAAGTCAAGCCCAAATTCCGCTCGCACCAAGACTCGGCCGCTGGCCAGATAATCCGACCGTTAGCCGACGATTGCAGGCCGGCCGCTGCAAACATCAAGTCATTCCCTTCAGGGCGAATTGTCACGATGTCGTGTCTCTCTTGGGTTACAGGGAAATGGGGCTTCTATCTGGAAACAAGGCCGCTGGAGGAATGACCAGCCGAACATTCGGGGGGTTTCAACTCCTGAGCGATATTCGTTTCCGTCCTGCACCGACTGCGCGGGGCTTGAGGCGCGCGAACGAGATTCTTCTACAGAGAGGAGGACGCCTTAGACGGCAGGTGGGAGAATTTCATCGTCCCTTGAAACTTTGCTATGACAATTATCCGAACGTCTCCGGGCAAGCATCTTAACTCTCGTCTGATACAGAGGAAGATGTCGTGCCCGGGAGGATCCTTTCATCGATTCGTCAGATCGTATCTAAGAACGCTTTCGCTCTTCTACGACGAGATGCCCAAAGTCGAAATTAATGAGAGGGAAATGGTCGAACCATTCAACCACACCAGTAGGACATATACGCTCGTGTGATCCGCTCGCCCGCACGGCAAGGAGGACGTTGACCAGGTGTTAGCGCCCTCGGGAGCTCTGCTCCAATTAGGTCGCGAAGAAGCTGGGGGCCGGTGAGGGAGTAAAGAATTGTTCGGCAGCTTCCCGGCGCGACGACGACTTCATGCGACGGTGAACCATTTGCGCCACTCTGGCCTGCTCCGGTCGCTGAGCCATGATAGCGTCTCGCCCCTCTTGCAGCCAGATGTGATACACTGAAAAGATTGTTTTTACTTCATCCCGTCTCATAAAGTCGCTTACGGCCGTTCGAGTTCCCACGCCCGCGTCAGAAACAAAAATGCTCACGATTTGCTTCTCAACTTAGGCAGGATTCAGCAAGAGGCCATGGTGCAAACGCACCAAAAGTGGTCTAAAATAAACCGGGTTCCAAGGCATACTAACCGATCCCCCTACAACGCCCGGCAGGACTGGTCACAACCAGCCAGGGACCTGGGACGGGGCGCCTGTTGCTGATTCGGTTTCGCCACCTCGCGGGTGCGCGTGTGCCTGACCGCAATAACCCGATCCGTATTGAAACGCTGAAGTTAAATGCTGCCGGCCAGCGTGATCCTTCCGACCCGGCGATTATGCGCGCAAATCGGCGATCTCGCGACGCCAGCTCGCGACCAACAGATCGCTCTCTGGATCCTCGCCGTTGGCGATGACAGCATGTTTGCGGAAGGCGAGTTCGTGCTGCGCGTTGACGAGTGGGGCCGACCGGCGGCGGTCGACCCGTTTGAGGCGCCGCGTTCGGAAGATGCCATCGCGGCGAATGTCGGCGAATTCCTCGGGGGTGACAGCTCCGCCCACTTCACTTGCGAGCTGTTCCTCGATGACCCGGCGTTCCCATTTACCACTCGCGCGCAGCGCCACTAGGAGAATGACAACGAATGGAAAAAACAATAGCAGATTTTGGACGCTGGCTACGACCCAAGCCTCGAGAAAGGGCGTTTGTGGAGGGGGTCCAGGCTCCGGTACTTCTTCGCCGGCCTCACGCAGCAGGATGGTAACGATCAGGCCGAGACCGTTGTTAAAAGTGTGTGCGAGAATGGCCAGCGCCAGGCCAATCAATGGCGCAAGGAAGCGTACCCAGAGTCGGGTCGTTTGCCGGGCGATGCCGAGAAAAGCGCCAAAGATTCCGGTAAACATCGCATGGCCGCCCAAGCCAAATAGCGCGAAGCGACCGCCGTATTGAAAGCCCCAGGGGGCAACTTGATATTGGGCGTAGGCTTGGGCGACGTAAAGAGGCGCCTCAACAAGGTTGAAGCCGACGCCGACCAGCGCCCCATAGACAAACCCATCGCGCATGTTATCGAATTCGGCGCGGAGAAGCGCAAAGAGCAACAATACCCCGAGCGCTTTCGTAAGTTCCTCAATTGGGGGCGCAGCAAGTGGAGCGCCCAGGAGAAGCGCGCCGTGCGGGCCAAGGTATTCGCCAATGTGTGGGTGTTGCGCCAGCCAACGTTCGACCCCGATAATGACTCCAGTGTTGAGCGGCAGAGCGATTCCGGTCGCGATGACCGCGCCCCACACGATGGAAATGGCAAAGAGCCAAGGCGACTCGCGCTCCCGTCGGTCGAGGTACCGCAGGATGAGAACCGGAACGATTGACAGTGCCGCTGAAAAGAAAAGTCCGACGACGAAGAGCTGCGCCGCCTCCGCCTTCAGGGATCCCACCGCCGCGAAAATGACCGCGGTACAAACCAGAAGCGTGGAGACCAGCGCCAAGATCACGGGTATGGCAACTCTCCGCTCCCGAAGGGGAGACCCTACCAGCAGGCGTTCGCGCGTCGAACCAGCAGACCTGCTCATCGACCTTTATCACTACATGCAAGGTACTTCGTGGCAAGGGGACGAACAGCGTTCATCGCCAGTCTTCAGGTTTCAGGCACTCCCAGCGGAATGCAAAACCGTCCCCTCTTTGTCCATCTCGATGACCGCGCTGAGACTATCACGTTGCAGACAGTAGGAGACGTCGTCCTTCAGCTCAGGGATGGAGAGCAAGCGACGGCAATTGCGCGACTCCGACATCGCAGCCAGCAGGTCGTGCCGTTCAAGCTGGAAGAGCTTGCGCGCGATG
Organism: Terrimicrobium sp.; assembly: GCA_036519995.1. Taxonomy (GTDB): domain Bacteria; phylum Verrucomicrobiota; class Verrucomicrobiia; order Chthoniobacterales; family Terrimicrobiaceae; genus DASTFP01. Next base: position 3,117 of record DATDKN010000308.1, read on the forward strand.
AGTGCCGAATCGGAGGCGTCGTGCGCGCACCACTCCGTCCAAAGTAGATCGCAGAGTGCTCCGGCGCAGAGCACATCCTCATAAGCTGGTTCCTCTCGGGTGCCGGCGCAGACAAGGATAAGCTGCGGAGGCGTATGCCTGATAAGCCAGTCGGCGGTTGCCTGCAGATTAAGGAAGGAGGCGACCAGCACCGTCTGCGCATGAGCCGCGGCGCGCAATGCTCGGGTCCCATTTGTTGTCGTCATGACGATCGTTTTGCCTGCGACTATTCCGCGGCGGAACTCCCGAGGGGAATTGCCTAAGTCAAATGCGATTCCACCCGTGAGCTCCGCCAGAATCCGCACGCCCTCCCGCTCGCCCGCGAGAAGGACGTCCGGCCGTTGAGCGCGAATCGCGAGCGCCTCCGGAATGCTGGCGACCGGAACGATAGCGCGGGCGCCCTGGTCGAGCGCGGCAGCCATCGTACTGGTCGCCCGCAGTATGTCGAAGACGACGCACGTGGCCGCGTTCAAATCCTCCCGCTCCAGGGCCGCAAACTCGATCGGCGAAAACAGCACCTCGAGACTTCTCATCAGGACGAAAGAGTGAGACGAGAGGAGAAGGCGGTAACGCTTTCCAGCATCGTCGCTAGCCGCGTCGAAGCATTTGTGTTCATTGCCACGGGCTGCCCAGGATGAACAATGCCCAAACCCCAATCAAGATATGTGACACGCTTACGCAAAGCAGCGAACGATGTTTATCATAGAGCAGGCACCAGAAAATGTTCGGAATGATAATAAGCAAAGGGAAAACAAGACTCTTCATGTGAAGGTGCGTGGCGGCGGCGATCAAGGTGGTGGTGGCGATGATCCTCGTCTTGGCGAACCTGCCAGTCAGAAAGTGCATCAGCGAATGCTGAACGGCACTGCGCAAGATGATCTCCTGCAGAATGCAGAAGACCGAGTAGGTAAGGGCGATCGTCAAGCCAAACAGAAATGGATAGCCACGAAAGAATGGAAAGGAGAACACCGGCGCCGGAGCAAGTTCACCGAGGGTGAGCACCCATTTTACGATCGTCACGGCGACAATGAAGATCCCCGTCTTGAGCAGTGTGTCGGCAAGCGCGCTGCGCCAGTTCTTGAGCATGAATCCATAGTCGGTCCAGGAATATGGAGCGGAGTGCATCATCGAAACGACGATCAGGGCCGAAACGGCGAGAAGTGCTGAAGTGACAAAAGTCGTGGTCGTCAAAGTTTCGACATAGTCCTGGGCAAGTCGCGCGAAAAATGAATATGCGGCCACAATGAGGATCGCCGAGGAGAAGAAGTTGCCAACGCTGATGCGCTTTTTGAATTCTTCAATTCCGGTCTTCATCGACTGGATCGCGAGCATATTGGTCGAGCGAATGATCGTCGCCAGATCGTTAATGTGATTGATGACGATTGTATTGTAGATGTCCTTTCCGCGAGGAAGCGAACTGGCGATGTGGTTGAGATCGAATTTGATCAGGATTGAGGCTCGCGGGTTTCAACCGTCGCCGAGCGAGGTTTGTGTTCAATGATCGAGAGAAGCCCAAACACTGCTCCCGTCGAGAGACTTTCCAAGATCAGGTGCTTCTCTTCGCGATAAATGTCCACCTTTCCCTCGACGATGAGATAGAAGTAGTCACTCGGGGCATCTTCCTCGATAATGAGACTCCCGGCGGGGTGGTTTTCGATGGTGGCGGACGCCGCCACGGCGCGAAGTTGTTCAAGGGTGATACCCGCAAAGAGGGCTGATCCTTCCAAAAACGAATAGTTTCTTCGAAGTCCATAGAGTCTGAGGTTTAGTTTCATTATACCGCCCGCGGCAACTAAGGGAGGCTCCTCGAGAGCTGAAAGCAGAGAAACACGCCGGAAACTAACCCTTAGAGACCGGACACGTGTGACTTCGTCTTGGCGACAACGAACGAAAAAGAAAGTGGCCGTTCGGATGAACGGCCACTTGTGTTTTACTGAGCCTGGCGAGGCTCTAGTTTGCGGTGCGAAGGCCCAAGCGTCGGATCACCATGACGCTCGTAACGCTTTGTTCAGCTCGAGGATGGCTCCTCCGTGGGCACTTGGGCGCTCCTTCTGGTTAAGATGAAAGCATAGCTCGTTCACTTTGCCGGTCCCCCTTCGCATTGAGAACTTCATAGCACTCAACGGCGCGTCGGCATCCATGCTAAGAGAAGAAAACATCGTTCACCGCTACTTAGCAGCTGCTGTGCCAAAATGAGGGCGCTTGCCTTACTACCTGCAAGCTAGGGATTTACAAGCATGACGCGGTCCAGGGGTTTCCCATTGGAAAACGCGAATTTGTAAAAGAGTCCGACGCGCGGGCCCGCTGCGATCAGCGCAGGCTCGTCTAGCTGCTCTCGACCAAGTATTTGCAACGAGTCTCCGGGTGTAAAGCGGCCTGACAGGACATTTAACTTAGCAGCTTAAAGACACTGATCGAAATTGTGACTAACAGAGCGATTTCTGCTCGAACTTCGTCGTGTCTACACAATTTTGCTCGCGTGCCGGAGCTTGTGAATAAACCCGTCCGTTTCCAGCTCTTGTGAGGGTGCCTTTGGCCCGAACTGCATGGCCGGAAGCGTCACCGAAAGTAAGCAGAGTCTAGGAGACAGCTGCGACTCACGGGTGCGTCGCGCAGGGTTTGTCGTCGGCGGGAAGCGAAATACCGAGCAGGACAGCGGCAATTGTGCCAATTCCCAGATAGACCCAACCGAGCGGCGCCTGGGAGGTTTCCGGCAGATAGACAGCCAGGGCCGTTGTCACGCTGACCGCAAGGTAGCAAAGTAAACTAATGAAACCGCCGAGCAGTCCCAGCTTGCTGGAGAAAAGCCCGAGCGTCAGCATCCCGCCTATGGTGATCGGAAAGAACGACGCGCCCACAAGCAATCCGCTGACCAGAAGAATAAGTGTCCCGATAAGGTAGACCCAGAGGGCACCGAAGCAGAGTTGCCTCGGGCTGGTGCGCGTCGCCAACGACGTGCAGGCCATCTCGCCGGTCAAGTTGGCGCCGCCGATGATCAACGCGATTAAACCGTATGCTCCTGCGGAGAGAGCCCGGCGGCCGCGGAATCATCTTGAGATTCCCTTCATAATACTCAGAACCAAGAATTTCCTTACGATTAATGCGGGAGCAGGCGTCGATAATAGCGGTCACTTCAGCGTGATATACCGGAATCCCAGTCAAGAGAACTCGGTTTTTGGCCGCGGCCGATGATCTCGCCATTCTTTACAATAACGGCTCCGAACGGTCCACCCCATCCTTTCTCGACTGACTCGATGGCCAGCTTGGTGGCTTCGTGAAGGAACTGTTTCTTGTATTCATCGCTATCGGTGTCTACTGCGCTCATACTATTTAGTTGGTGGCTGTCTTGCTTTTGGGGTCTGGAAAGTAGGCGGACTAACTAAGTGACTTCGATGCTCGCCGACGCGGTCAATCGCCGGCTCTCATCGAGGGGCGGGCCATCGCGTAAGTTCGGGCATTGCGAGCAGCGCGACAGAAAGGGGAAAGGGGTTCTCAAGCAGGGAAAGTGCGGCCGATGATGAGGCTCCCGCGCGCACTTTGCCAAGCTAAGAACTGACCATCGGAATATACGCGTGATTTAAGGGCGATAAAGCAGACCTAAAGGTTTTCCGCTTTCAGTGACATGCAAGCGATGCATGCAGCGCGATAGCATAGGAAAATTCCTGCCGGGAGATTCAAAGTGTCGGGCTGGCAATGCGAACCGGCGCTGGATTGCTCGGCGTCCTTCTCAGGACAGAAAGACACTCGCCACCCGCCAAAGAACGCGATCTTATGGATCAGGATGCACTTGGTGACTACAATTGCGAACGCGCTTGTTGAAACTGCTGGGGTCGAAGCAGTCTCCTGGGGAGGATCAGCCGCCTTGCAGAGAGCTGATGCTTTGTCGGACTACGATTTGTATGTCTATTCGCGAACCCCGGTGCCGCTGGAAGTTCGTGAGAGGATCATCTCCAGCCGCGCCTGCCGCTACCAACTCGATAACACATTCTGGGAGCTGGAAGATGACTGGACCGAACCAAACGGCGCAGAGTTCAATATGATGTACCGATCATGCCAGGAAGCAGAAGAGGAAATCGAGCGGCGTCTTAGACGACATGTGGCTTCCCTCGGATATACTACCGCCTG
>DATDKN010000309.1:0-8641 GCA_036519995.1 Terrimicrobium sp.
CTCGATGGAAGTCGGCAAGCTGGCCGACCTGGTTGTTTGGAAGCCGGCCTTCTTCGGAGTAAAGCCTGAGCTCATCTTGAAAGGTGGTTTGATCGCCTACGCCAATATGGGCGATCCCAACGCCTCGATCCCCACGCCGCAGCCGACGTTTTACCGACCGCAGTTTGGCGCGCACGGACGCGCGCGGGGCTCGACTTCAGTGACCTTCGTCAGCCAGGCGGCCCTGGAGTATGGTTTGCTGGATCATTTGCATCTCTCGAAGAGGCTTGTGCCGGTTCGCCAGACACGCACCGTCACCAAGCGGGACCTACTCTGGAACGACTCCCTTCCGAAGATTGAAGTCGATCCGGAAACTTACACCGTCAAAGCCGATGGGCGCGAGTTGCGCTGCGAGCCGGCCAGCGAGTTGCCCATGGCGCAACGCTATTTCCTATTTTGAATGCCAACGGTGGATCTCATCGCTTCAATTGGTGACGATAAACCCGGCTGCAATGACGAGATAGTTTTGTTGCTTGCGGATCGGACAATGTTGGCAAAGCGGCGGTGGCGGGGAGTCGCCCAGGATGGGCGGGAATTTGGCTTTGATCTTGATCATCCGGTCTCTGATGGAGCGGTTTTTCACCGGCAGAGCGGCAAGTGCTACGTGATCTCGCAGGCGCCCGAGTCTGTTCTCGAGGTTGAGCTCGAGACCGATCCGGGCCGAGCGGCGGTGATCTGCTGGCAGATCGGCAATCTTCATTTTCCTGTGGAGATTACCGACCAGACTATTCGTTGTGTGGACGATCCGGCGATCCGCCTTCTGCTAAGTCGCGAGGGCGTATCCTGGCATCCTGCTATCGCGGTTTTTCGCCCAATCACCTCTCTCGCGCATGCGCATCATCACTGAGCAAGCTGCCCACTGGTTGCCCGCGTTGCTTCAAATTTCCGATGCGGCATTTCCGACTGGATCATATGCGCATTCCTTCGGCCTCGAGGAGATGGTGCGACAGGGCCAAGTTCACGACGAAGCCAGCTTGCGTGGGTTCCTCTACGAACATGCCCTTCCTGGGCTGACGCATGTCGATCTTCCGCTTGTTCGCGAATCGCGAGCAGCCGCGATGGCGGACAATCGCGAGGATTTGATTGCCGTTGACGAGTTGGCCGCGGCACTACGAGTGCCTCGTGAGTTACGCGAGGCCAGCCTGCAAACCGGTCGTCGCCGTCTGGCCATTTTGATTCGCTTGCGAGCAACTCCTGAGCTCGAGCTGCTCCATGAGATCAGCCGCGAAAACTCGCTGGCTGGTCATCATGCTATTGTCTGGGGTGTTTCCTGCGTGAGCATTCCGCTCCGGGAATCTCTCGAGGCGTACTATTATCACTGCGTCTCGTGCATCTGCACGGCTGCTCCCAAATTGATCCGGATTGGGCAGGAAGGCACGCAACGCGTTCTCGGCGCTTGCCTCGCTGAAACTGGGGGGCAAATCGCGCAAGCGCTGACCATCCCCCGCGAAGCAATTGGCTGGTTCGACCCCCTGCTTGACATTGCCTCGATGCGCCACGAAACCGCCGACGAGCGTCTATTCATCTCCTGATTTCTCAGGAAAATCATTCTTGGCCGCGTCCTTCTCAGCAGTGAAATCATGACGTGAAGGTAATGCGCCTAGGAATCGGTGGACCGGTCGGTTCTGGCAAAACCATGCTGGTCTTACGCTTGTGTGAATGGCTTCGCGACGAGCTCAGTCTGGCTGTGATCACCAATGACATTTACACGCGCGAAGACGCCGAATTCCTGGTGAGGAATCAGGCTCTTCCCGCCGACCGGGTCCTGGGGGTAGAGACCGGCGGCTGCCCCCATACGGCGATTCGCGATGATACCAGTATGAACGATGCGGCTGTGGCAGAGCTTCAGCGGCGATTTCCTGAGCTCGATCTAATCTTTATTGAAAGTGGCGGCGACAACCTTTCAGCCACGTTCTCACCCGAGCTCGTCGACGCGTTCATTTACGTGATTGACGTCGCTGAGGGAGACAAAATTCCGCGCAAAGGCGGTCCGGCAATCAAGAACAGCGATCTCCTGCTGATCAATAAAGTCAGTCTGGCGCCACATGTGGGAGCGGATCTTGAGGTGATGGATCGCGATGCGAAACGCATTCGCGGAGAGAAACCGATCCTCTTCACGGATCTGAAGTCCGGAAACGGCAGGGAAGAACTGCTTGACTGGCTTCGAAGAGAATACCTCTTTGTTTAATCCGCACGAATCCAGTTGGCCGCAGGTGTCGCCTGCTGGCTCAGGAGTTCAAGGTCACTTGCATATTGAGTGTCAGGTGGATTCCCATGGAAGAACCTTCCTTCGCAAGCAGTCGTTTCGCGCCCCCATTCACTTAAGCAAGCCACATTGGGATGGAAATTATCTTATTATCAATGTGGTGAACCCGACCGCCGGACTTTTCGCCGGTGACCACGTTGAAGTGACGGTGCGCGTCTGCGCTGGCGCGCGGGCGGTGCTGACTACTCCAAGCGCCACGCGGGTTTTCCGTGCGAAGCATCCAATGCAAAGAACAGAGATTGTGCAGATCATCGTGGTCGAGAATGGGGGCAGACTCGACGTCTGCCCGGATATCCTGATCGCTCATGGCGGAGCGCGGTATTCTCAGGCCAGCCGGATCGAAGTGCACGCGGGGGGAGAGTTATTCTTCACCGAGATGCTTGCCCCTGGACGCACCGCCTCCGGGGAAGTATTCGCCTATGAGCAGCTCGAGTTTTCTACCGATCTGATTGTCGGAAGCCAAATCGCTGTGAAAGAACGGTATCGCCTAGACGCGAATAGCGAAGGTCTTCAATCGATGCGCAGGCGCTTTCCGCACGCCTACTATGCTTCTAGCCTGGTCGTTTCGCCCTCAGAGAGATGGGAGTTCCTGCAGAGAGGAGTTGAGGCATTGAACGGTGCACTTGTGATTGCGGGGGCCAGCCGGCCTGCCGACAACGTTTACGCAATCAAGTTAGTCGCGTCCGACAGCATCTCATTGCGAACGGCCATATCCAAGGTGCGCACGCTGGTCTATTCGCACTGCGAACGCCCAGAGCCCTCCCTGCGCAAATTGTAGCGGCGGTGCCCCCACCGCCGGCAGGAAGGGGTCGGCGATGAGCGCGACAAAACGCGCGCTTGGCGCTGAGGACATCGCAACTTCCTCAGCCACCGAGATAGGCGGCCCGGATTTCCGGGTTTTGGCGAAGGGCATCCGAGCGGTCATGCAAAAGGACGCGGCCGGTCTCGAGCACGTAGCCGTAATGGGAGATCTCAAGCGCAAGATTGGCGTTCTGCTCGACCAGCAGGATCGTCAGTCCAAGCGTTCTATTGATCTCGAGGATCTTCTCAAAAATTGTTTGAACAAGGATCGGCGCGATTCCGAGCGAAGGCTCGTCGAGCATCAGGCATTTTGGCTTGCTCATCAAAGCTCTCGCGATGGCCAGCATCTGCTGTTCGCCGCCGCTTAGAGTTCCCGCGGTTTGTTTTTCGCGTTCGTTAAGGCGAGGGAAAATTCCGAAGACGTATTCGAGATCGGTTGCGATGCCCTTCGTGTCGCGTCGAAGGTACGCGCCCATCCGAAGATTTTCCAACACGGTTAGATTGGCGAAGATCATGCGGCCCTCAGGCGCTTGCGCGATACCACGCGCCACAATCTTGTGGGGCGCCAAATTGGTGATCTCCTCGCCATCGAAGACGATTTTGCCCGCTCGGGCCTTCACGACGCCTGAAACGGTGCGCAAAGTAGTCGTCTTGCCAGCTCCATTTGCTCCCACGAGTGTAACGATGTTGCCCCTCTCCACCTTGGCGCTGACTCCCTGCAGTGCGCTGATCGATCCGTAGCAGACTTCGAGGTCGCGCAGTTCAAGCATGGGTTTGTTTTCCCAAGTATGCGGCGATCACCTTAGGGTCGTGTTGGATCTCATCCGCCGTCCCTTCCGCGATCTTCTTGCCGTAGTCGAGCACCGCAATTCGCTGGCAGATACCCATCACGACTTTCATGTCGTGCTCGACGAGAAGGACGGCGAGGCCAAATTTCTCCTGCGTAAATCGGATCAGCTTCATCAGCTCGACTTTCTCGGTCGGGTTCATCCCTGCAGCCGGCTCGTCGAGCAGGAGAAGCTTTGGACGCGTGGCGAGAGCTCGAACAATTTCCAGTCGGCGCTGATCACCGTAGGGGAGGGCACGGCAGGATGAATCACGCTCCGCGGTCAGCCCAAAAATCTCGAGGAGCTCAACGATGTGGGAGTCAATCTCGCGCTCCTCGCGATCGAATCCGGTTCCGCGCAACAGAGCGTGGGAAATTCCGTGCCGAAGATGCATATTACAGGCGGCGCGCACGTTGTCGAAAACACTTAGCGAATTGAAGAGCCGGATATTTTGAAATGTCCGGGCGATGCCGCGAGCGGTTATGCGGTAGGGGCGATGGCCGATAACGGACTTGCTGGCAAAGGCGATCTTGCCAGCGGTTGGCCTGTAGACGCCGGTAATCAGGTTGAAAACGGTCGTTTTTCCTGCGCCGTTCGGTCCGATCAGTCCCACGAGCTGCCCGTCATCGACAGAGAAGGAGAAATCGGAGATGCAGCGCAGGCCGCCAAACTGCATCGTCACTGCTTCGAGTTGCAGCAAAGGGGAGCTCATGCCGCCTTTCGCCTGAAGTTCTCTGCCCCGAAGAGTCCTTGAGGACGTGTGAGCATGAGAATAATGAGGAGCAGTGAATACAAGATCATCCGATTCTCGGTGATGGGGCGAAGCCACTCCGGCAGCCAGGGGTAGTCGTCGACCACGCGCAGCCACTCGGGAAGGATCGTCAGGAGCACGGCAGCCAAACACACTCCGACGGTACTGCCCATCCCACCAAGTATCACCATCACGACAATGTCGAACGAGCGCAGGAAATTGAATCCCTCCGGATGGATGAATTGTTTGAAGTGGGCGTACAACCCGCCGGCGACACCGGCAAAAAACGCTCCAACGACAAAGGCGAGCACCTTGTACTTGGTCGTATTGATGCCCATGGCTTCGGCGGCTATCTCATCGTCTCGGACGGCCAGAAAACCGCTCCCGTAAGTGGAGTGAACAAGGCTCAGCACGACGTAAACGGTCAGGGCGGCAAAGGCAAAGGTCCAAAAAAAATTGGTATGCTGGACCATCCCGCCGAGACCGCGTTGGGCGCCGAGCGGCTCGGCATTTTGGATAATCCCTTTGATGATTTCATTGAAGCCGAGGGTGACGATCGCGAGGTAGTCGCCTCGCAGGCGCAGCGAGGGAATGCCGACGGCAAGACCGACCAGCGCTGCCATCAGCCCTCCGGCCACGAGGGTGAGAAAGTAGGTGGTGGTGGTTGCAAAGGTTCCCAGTCCGAAGCTATACCCGAAGGTTAAGCTAAGCCATGCCGACGAGTAGGCGCCGACCGCCATGAAGCCGGCGTGTCCCAGCGAAAACTGGCCCGTATATCCGTTGATCAGGTTGAGGCTGGCCGCCAAAATGATATTTATGCCGATGCCGATGATGACGTCGTAATAATAGGGGTTGATCTCGTCGGCAAAACTGGAGAGCACCGCACAAGCCACCAATGTGACCAACAGCAGAACTTTGGGGCGGCCGGTCATACTTTTTCGCCTTCGGCTTTGCCGAGGAGACCGGAAGGTTTGAGGAGGAGAATCAGAATGAGGACCGCAAAAACGATCGCATCGCGGTAGGTTGGGTTGATGTACCCGACAACGAGTGCTTCCAGTAAGCCTATCAGCACTCCACCAAGAGCGGCTCCAGGGATGTTGCCAATACCTCCGAGCACAGCAGCCACGAAGGCCTTCAGTCCGGCGTTCACTCCCATCAACGGATCGATGCTCGGTTGCTGAATCGAGGTGAGGATGCCAGCGGCCCCCGCGAGGGCGGAGCCTAGAGCGAAGGTAAAGGAGATCACAACGTCCGCATTGACGCCCATCAACGAAGCAGCCAGCGGATTGAACGATAAGGCGCGCATGGCCATGCCGAGCCGCGTGTGCAGAACGGTCGCTCTGAGGCCAATAAGCAGGAGCAATGTGACACCGATGACGATGAGTTGCCCGATGGTAATCGTCAGGGTGGATAGTGCGCCGAGAGATTCGGGAATCTCAATGGCGCGATCCGAAATGATTTCTGGAAAGGACTTGGGTTCGGCTCCGAAGGCGTATTGGCCGGCGTTTTCGATGAACAGGGAGACACCGATGGCAGTGATGAGGACGGTGAGCCTCGGCCGCTCGCGAAGGGGACGGTAGCAGAGTCGTTCAATGAGAATGCCGATGATTGCGCAAATGAACATCGCGACGACCAGCACCGTTATCGCGCCGCTCAGGGAGGGCCCGCCGCCGAAAGCCTGCAGCAAACGAGGAGCCGCGTAGAGTCCCGTAAAGGCCCCCAGCATGTAAACGTCGCCATGCGCAAAGTTGATAAAGCGCAGCACGCCATAAACCATCGTGTATCCAAGCGCGATGAGGGCGTAGATCGAACCTTGAGCCAGCCCGTTAACGAGTTGCTGAAGAAATTCGATCATCGGGCCGCAACGCGCGTGGGTTCACCCGGAAATCCTCTTCATCCCTCAGTCAATCGCAGTCAATTCACCCCCTTGAAGGTTGTGAAGCTGGTTTTTGCGGTCGCGGCGATTCGAAACAGCTCGCCGCTGCTCTCGCCGTTGTATGGAAATCATCCCGGCGGTGTAAGCATGCGGTGAGCCACGCGAGGCGTCAGCAGGTGTCCGCTAGGGAGCGACCGTTTGGACAAAATCGAATCCGCCATTTCCAATAGTGAGGATCACAGCGGGTTTATTGGCATTGCGGTGCTCGTCCAGGGTAATCTTGCCGGTAATGCCCTGATGGTCTTTAGTCGCGGCAATGGCCTCGCGGAGTTTTTCAGGCTCGGTGCTCCCTGCTCGCTTGATGGCATCGGCGAGAATCGTCGCACTGTCGTAGCCGAGCGCGGCCATATCGTCTGGGGTCTCCCCATTGTACTTGGCTTTGAATTTTTCGACGAACCCTTGCACCACTGGCGACTTGTCATCAGAGGAGAAGTGGCAGGAAAAGAAAGAGCCATCGAGGGCGTTGCCCGCGACCTTCAGGAGCGAATCTCCCACCCAGCCGTCCCCGCCCAGTAAAGGCGCTTTAATGCCCAGAAGTCGCGCCTGTTTCGCAATCAGGGAAACCTCGGCGTAGTAACCAGGAACGAAGATGGCATCAGGCTTGGTTGCCTTAATCGAGGTAAGTTGCGGCTTAAAATCCTTATCGCCCGTTGAATACTTTTGCTCCTTGACGATCTGGCCTCCGCTCTCTTTGAAGTCCTTGATAAAAAATTCGGCTAAGCCGACGCTGTAATCCTGCTTCACATCGGTAAGCACAGCGATGTTTTTCCAACCCTTCGATTGGGCAAATTTCGACATGACTGTTCCCTGGAAGGGGTCGATAAAACAAACCCGGAAAATGTAGTCGCCCACCTCCGTGACCTTCGGATTGGTCGAGGCGGGCGAAATCATGGGAATCTTGTTTTGCTGGCAAATCGGAGCGGCTTCCAACGACTTGGAAGAGGCGACTTCTCCGAGGACCGCAACCGCCTTGTCCTGTGAAATCAGCTTCCGAACAATGGTCGCGGGCTGGCCGGCCTGGGATTGGTCGTCCTCGGTGACTAGCTTAAGCTTTTTCCCGAGGACACCTCCGGCGGCATTAATCTCGTCGATCGCGAGAGCGGTGCCCTTATGCGAAGACTGGCCGAAGCTCGCACTGCCGCCGGTAAGCGAGGCGTATTCGCCGATCACAATCTCTTCCTGGGCAAACATCGCGGAACCGGCTGCGATCAAAGCCAGGCAAACTGTTGGGAAAATGCAACGTAGCATGGGTTTGTCCTAGCAACTGGCGTTCCCAGGTTCGTGCGTCAATACCAAACCGAGAAAATCCATCTCATAACGAACTGAATATCGTCGTTGAAGGGCAAGGCTTTCGGGAAGATTAACATTTCGGCGGGTTCAATGTTCGTTGGCCCGCGCGGCGACGGCAGTGACCGACGAGACCCGATCCGTCCAAGCCAGGAGAAGCGCGGAAGCGACGAAGGTCAGATGCACGACGACTTGCCAGAAAACAGTCTGCTCGGTCACTCCAGGCGTTCCGATTTCAATGAAGGTTTTGAGGAGATGAATCGAAGAGATGCCGATGAGCGCCGTGGCGAGCTTGACCTTAAGCACGCCCGCATTCACGTGGGAGAGCCACTCTGGTTGGTCCGAATGTTCCTCGAGGCGCAAGCGCGAGACAAATGTTTCGTAGCCGCCAACGATTACCATGATGAGAAGATTAGCGATCATGACCACATCGATAAGCCCGAGAACTGTGAGCATGATGGTTTTCTCGTCAATGTGCGGAGCCTTCTCGAGAAGGTGCCCCAGTTCGATGAGAAAATGATAGACGTAGACGCCTTGCGCTACGATGAGCCCGAGGTAGAGCGGCGCTTGAAGCCAGCGGCTGAGGTGGATCAGACTGGCGAGAGCACTATGGTATCCTGTTGGTGCAGTTTGAGGCATAGGCCGGGCATGTTCTTACACGCGCCAAGGCATGGCTGCAACTCGACTTGAGCCTGCGAAATTGCTTCCCATTGCCGACTCGGTGGCGTTTCTTT
>DATDKN010000310.1:0-6638 GCA_036519995.1 Terrimicrobium sp.
TCGCGGTATCCGCCTCCGGCGATGCAGCCGACATCCGGAACTCGCAGGTGAATGGCATTCACGAGGGTCGCCGCAATCGCGTGCGGCAGATGACTCACGCAGGCGATCCGTTCGTCGTGGTCCTGCGGCGTCATTTCAACGATCCGGCATCCAACAGATTTCCACAGGTCGCGAAGCACTTGGATCTTGTCGGGTGCCGAGTTTCTCGTCGGAGTGAGGATGCAAACTGCGCCCTCAAAAAGATTTGCTCTGGCAGCGCCGATGCCACTTTGCTCAGAGCCCGCCATCGGATGCGAGCCGACGAATCGGCTGCCCAAGATTGCTTCCAATTGGCTAACTATCCCCGCTTTGACACTGCCTACATCCGTGACGGTCGCTGTGGGAGCAAGTAGCGGAGCGAGTTGGCGGGCAAGCTCGGGCATCGCGCCAATCGGCGTGCACAAGACGCAAATATCGCTACCCGAGACCACCTCGACCACGTCCGAGGAGACGGCCGGGAAAAACTTGCGGGCGTTTTCCGTCGACTGCGGTGAGCGCGCCCACACTCGAAGGTTCCAGTTTGGGCGCCGCGATTGCAGCGCCTGCGCGAGCGAACCGCCAATCAGGCCAGGGCCAAGAATGGCGACCGTGCTCAGGGGACAAGGAAAATTTTATTCGTGTATGGGCACTTGACCTCAGTTCCTGGGGGAAATCCGCGCACGTCAACGTAGCCGGCGTAAGGCGCGTGCGGGCTGGTCACGAATCCGGCCTTCCCTGGGACCGGCGTCCCGTAAGGAATGTCTCGGGTCGGAGCTGTCGTGGCCGCCGTCGTCTCCGGCGTGGGAGAGGGGGCGGTATCCTGCGGGGGAGGGGGCTCGGGCGCCGGAGTTGGTGTCGAAGTGGGCGGCGCATCGGCGAACTGGGTCTGTGTCGATTGGGTCCCCTGGTAGCCGAACCGGTTGGGGGCCGGCGCTCGATAAGCGCTGCTCTCGCTGCCGCTTTGACAGGCTGCAAGCACGATCAAGAGTGCGGTGGCGGAGACGATCCAGTGCGAAGATTTCATGGCGGTAATTTCACTAAACACGCACGATTGGGCACCAAGTTGCAATGCAAATCTTGCTCCGGCTGCCCGCCTCAAATTGCCCTTATGGACCGGTAGTGGCAGGCTTGAAGAGGGAAGCACCGGCCGCCGCAGCGATCAAGAAAGCGTGATTCATGGTGATCGGCCCACTTGACTCAATTAGATAACCTTCCGGGATACGAGTTTGTCCGTAGACGATTGGCTGAAGATGTCTGGCGATAGTCTCAGTTTCAGGCAACTTAGAGCCATCGATGATGTCGCTGACGCCCGGCATGATGGCCGCGCCAAAGATGATAATTTGGCGTAGTTGCGGGTAGCTGCGCTCAACGAGCCTCTTGGTATCCACGTATCCAAAGACCTCGTTCGCTGTGCGATAGGCAGTTTCGGCGGCCGCAAAGGCGGGCACCTTATCCAAGGTTTGCCCGCTTTTGAACGACTGCATCGCCTGACTCAACTCCCCTGAACTGACGCCCAGAACCAAAAATCCATCAATCATGGCCAGGGTCGGATTCGCAAACGGACTTTGTAACGAGGGAAAGCTGATATACCGGACGCCTTCGGATTCGGTGACGCTTGCTTCCGGAAGGAGCGAGAGCGCCTCTTGGACTGCTTCATCTGCCTTGGCTTGATCCTTTATCTGCAGTGCGATCACTCCCGCTGGCGTCATTTGTTCGGGCGTCCACGAAATCGATATGGCGCAATCAGGTCCAAATCCCTCCGGGATCAAGCGCGGAAGGCGCGAATTCCCGATGGCTTGTGCATCCACCAGACCGGCAGTGATGGCATTCGAGGTCGCCGTGGAGATCTGGCGAAAATCGCTGGCGAAGTCGAAGTAAGCGATGGTTTCCGGCGAGGTGAGCTTCATGCCATGGTGGCTGAGCGTGCCGATGCCTGGCGGATTTCTGCGGAGAATAAAAATTCGGTCTCGCAGGTTTGCGCCGTCCAAAGTGGTGGTCGCACCCACCGCCTCGACTTTTTTGAGCTGTTCGACCTGTTGGGGAATTGGTTTAGCGCCTAGCGAAGCACCAACCTCCAGCAAGGTCGCCAGAGCGGCCTGAGGCTGGCAGAAAAAGAGAAAGTCGGGATCTTTAAGGAGCTTCTCGAGAACTGCTTTGTAACCGGTGCTCGCCGCAAGATTACCCTCCTTTTTTCGCCCGGACGCTCTATCAAGCGCATCTTTGATGGTGGCTAAATTGTTCGAGAGAAATCCCCACTGTCCTTCGCTCGCATTATAAAGGGTATGAGCGCCATGCTTGCTGGAGACAATATCGACACCATTGTAGCTCTCGCGGACGAGTTCTGAAGGCGCACCTCCTTTGGAAAGCTCTTCGCGCAAGCGCGCCACCGCGAGGTCGTGTCCGCTCTTGCCGCCCCAGAACTGGAAACCGACCAGTATGGTAGCATCGTTCGAGGTCACCGAAACCACCGCGCCAAAGATGCGCCCAGGCTTAAGCTTCCAAAGAATTCCAGCCGCCTCACTCCCTCCGTGGTCGCTGGTCAGATATTGGAGAGGTCGCTCAAGGAAAGCCTTTACCTCGGGTTCAGCGCCAATCTTGGCGAGCGTTGTCTTTGGCCATCGTGAGGCGGTCCGGGGGAGGTCGGGGATGCACGCAAAAGCGACCGCCTCCGCGGGTACAAGCTCTGCAGCGTCGGCCGGTCCAGTGTCCTTCAGTGACCAAACAGCGTAAGCGGCGACAAGAACAAGAATGGCAAGAAGGGGGATGAAGATTTTTTTTATCACGGATATCGTCGAGGCTCAGTAATTAAGGGTTTTCAAAAGGGTGCTGACAACTTAGGTCAAGTCTCAGAGGAACGAATAAGCTGGCCGTGAGGCGCTAATCGGCCTGCGGAGTCGGGAAAAACGACGGTGGGTGCGGGTTGACCGGCTCGGGTTCCAGAGCTCTCTGCAACTCTACCGAGGCCTTCGTCCGTTCCTTGACACCGGTCTCGTCCTCGGTCACAGGATGCATCTCGCACCCGAAACTTAGGGTGCATAGGGCAGACGCAAATATGATTAACCGAATATTCATTCGAGAATTTCGAGATTTGCTTTTTGGCCGCGTCGGTGAGCGGAAGCGTTCAAAAGCGTGCGAATTGCTTGGATGGTATGCCCGCCTTTTCCAATGATTCTGGGGACGTCGCTCTTTCGGGCGGTCAGGTGAAAAACCACGCGATCGGGCGTTTCGGTCTTCGTAAGGACTATCTCGTCCGGATATTCGACGAGTTGACCGATGACGAAGCGAAGGAACTCCTCCACGCGTCAGGGGCCGCTCAAGCGGTAGCTTTCTTACGAGCTTTGTTGATGATACTGCCAACCGTAAGTGAAGGCCGTGCACCGACACTTACCCAGTAGTCGGCTCGATCAAGCTGGAGCGTGAAGTTCTCGCCTTTTTTCTTGGGATCATACGTTCCGATAATCTCGATGAACTTTCCGTCGCGCGGCTTGCGTTGGTCTGCGACCACGATCTTGTAATAAGGACTATTGCGAGCGCCTTCGCGCCGGAGTCGGATTGCCACTGCCATTGTGCTGCTGATTTGAGATTGGTAGTTATAGCCTTCGCGTCAACCGCGCGCTCAGCTAAGTCCTGGTATTCCGGCCCGGCGGGCTTGGGCCATCAGTTTCTTCATTTGTCCCGCCTTCTTCATCATCTTGCGCATCTGGTTGAAGCGAAGAAGAAGATTATTGACCTCGGTGACTGTCGAGCCGCTTCCGCGAGCCACCCTCTGGCGTCGTCGTGCGTTCAGGATATCTGGCCGCGCGCGTTCCTTCGGAGTCATGGAGAGAACTATTGCCTCCACCCGTTTGAGCTGTCTCTCGTCAATCGAGGAATCTTTTAGCTTATCCATTCCCGGAAGCATGCCAAGCACATTTTCCAAGGGCCCCATGCGGCGCAGCAGCTTGAATTGGTGGAGGAAATCGTTCAGATCGAAGGAAGCGGTCCGCATCTTTTCTTCCATGCGGCGCGCGTCTTCCTCGGTAATTGCCTCGGCGGCTTTTTCGACCAGGCTGATAACGTCACCCATGCCAAGAATGCGACCGGCCAGGCGTTCGGGATAGAAGGGTTCAAACTGATCGAGCTTTTCGCCCACCCCGGCGAACTTAATAGGTTGCTTGGTTACCTCTCGGAGCGAGAGGGCAGCTCCGCCGCGCGCGTCGCCATCGAGTTTCGTCAGGACAATTCCGGTAAGCCCAAGTGCATTGTGGAAATGTTCAGCCACACTGACGGCCTGCTGGCCCGTGGCGGCATCACAGACGAGGAGGACTTCCTGCGGAGCGAGCGCATCCTTTAGCCGGCGGAGTTCTTCGACAAGGGGCTCGTCGATTTCCTGGCGACCGGCGGTATCATAGATTTGGACGTTGCCACCTTCCTGGTCACACCAGGATGCGGCTTGACGGCTGACCTCAAGGAGATCTTTCTCGCCGGGTTTCGGCTGAAAAACGCGAACACCGATTTGTTGGCCCAAGGTCGCCAACTGCTGGATAGCCGCCGGACGCTGAAGGTCGCACGCGATGAGCAGAGGGGCTTTGCCTTGCGCTTTGAGCCACCGTGCCAGTTTGGCGGACGAGGTCGTCTTACCGGCGCCGTTCAGCCCGACCATGAGGATTCGCGCGGGGTTAGCGAGGTTTAGGGGCGAAGCATCCCCGCCGAGAAGGGAAGTAAGTTCGTCCTGGAAGATTTTGACGATTTGCTGACCGGGAGTGACACTCCGAAGCACCTCCTCACCCAAGGCTTTGTCTTTGACGCGTGCAATGAAATCCTTGGCGACTCGGAAGTGAACGTCGGCTTCGAGCAGGGCCAGGCGAACTTCGCGAAGGGCGTCGGCCACGTTCTGTTCGCTGATGCGGCCATGCCCGCGGAGATCTTTGAAGACCTCCTGAAGCTTGTCAGAAAGGCGGGAAAACATACAGGTTATCAGACCAAAGGTTACGGATTCCGTTCAGAGAAGCGGAACCGTCTTCGGACGGTGCTAGTTATACTCGCGATTCGCGAGGAATCAATGGACCGTAGCCTTTTCTGCTCCCAGACCGGTGTTCGCGCGAACAACCAGCTCGGTAAACTGTGCCTCCGCGCTGGGCTCGCGCGTGAAGAGGGTGCCGAGAATCGCAGCGATGAAGCCAAGGGGAATGCTGATGATGCCTGGGTTGGTCAAGGGGAAAAGTGGCGCCGCCTGGATCAAATGTCGTTTGGCGGCCGGAACATCAGCGGCGTCGATTCCCATAATCGAGGGGCTGAGGAGAATCAGGAGAATGCTGGCGATTAGGCCGACGGCGAGACCACAAACCGCGCCAGCTGTTGTGAAGCGTCTCCAGAAAATGCTCAGCACGATGACCGGCAGGTTAGCGCTCGCGGCCACCGCGAATGCCAGGCCCACCAGAAAGGCGACATTGATTGTCTGCAGCTGGATGGCGAGGAAAATTGCCAGAGCGCCGACCACAAACGCGGTGATACGAGCGACCCGTACCTCTTCACCGGGCGACCGCTCCCTTCCGTGATGGATGACGTTTGTATAGAAGTCGTGCGCGAACGACGTGCTGGCTGAGATGGTTAGCCCCGACACCACCGCGAGAATGGTGGCAAAGGCGACGGCGGAAATGAACGCGAAGAAGATCTCTCCACCGAGTGCCTGCGCGAGCAGCGGAGCAGCCATATTGTCGTTCGGCTTGCCATCAACCACAATACGATCCGGTGTGAGAATTGTCGCGGCACCGAAGCCAAGAAAGGTGGTCATTATATAAAAAGCCCCAATGAGCAGCATCGCCCAGACCACCGAGACCCGCGCCGTCTTCGCATCCGGCACGGTGTAAAAGCGCACAAGAATATGCGGCAGACCCGCGGTGCCGAAAATTAAGGCCAAACCAAGCGAAACAAGGTCGAGAGGACCCCAGCCATTGGTCACCGCGGCCCCAAATTTGAGGCCAGGTTCGAGAAAGTTCTTGGTTACCTCCTGCCCTTTCACGTGGTAGGTGACGTGAGAAATTGCTTCGAAGAAGGCCGCGAAGCTGAATCCGAAGTGCGCCATGACCATCACGCTGAGCAGGATGCTTCCGGCCATGAGCAACACGGCCTTGATGATTTGCACCCAGGTGGTGGCAAGCATTCCACCAAAAACCACGTAAATGATCATGAGAATGCCGACACCACATACCGCGACATTGAAACTCACGCCGGGAAGCAGCAGTTTGACCAACGCTCCCGCGCCGACCATCTGCGCGATCATATAGAAGGTCGAAACCGTGATCGTGCTTAGCGCCGCCATTGCGCGGACCGGGCGTTGTTTGAGGCGATAGGCCAGCAGATCCGCCATGGTGTATTTTCCGGCGTTGCGAAGCGGTTCGGCAACTATGATCAAGACGGTCAGGTAGGCCACCAGCCAGCCGACTGAATACATGAAGCCATCATAGCCAAAGAAGGCGATCATGCCCGCAATCCCGAGGAAGCTGGCGGCACTCATGTAGTCTCCGGCCACGGCGAGACCATTTTGCCATCCCCTGATGCGGCGGCCGGCGGCAAAGTACGCGCTGGAACCTGATGATTTCCGCGCGCTGAAGTAGGTAATAACCAGCGTCGCCGCGACA